>VBOW01000056.1 GCA_005893275.1 Candidatus Eisenbacteria bacterium
GAGGCCTCCGGCCTTCCAGGTTGGGATCGCCACGAGTGCGGAAGTGAGGCTCAGGCCCAGGCAACGTGACACCGAGCTGGGGCGGCGAAGCCGGGCGCGCGCCCAGTCGCGGCATCGTGCCAGGACGCCCAGCGGACCCGTCCATTGCACGGATGAGGCGAATTCGACGGTTCTCGTGCCAAACCGGCTCTTGAAGGACTCGACCCCGGGCAGACCGCTGCTGCCCGTGAGGTCGAACACCGAGTACCCGCGCCGCAGCGCGTCGGTGATCTGGGCCAGGAACAGGAGCTGCGTCACGCCGAGCTGGAAGAAACGCGCGTCGGCCGCGCCATGCCAGGGCACCACGTGCTGGTTGTGGTAGAACGCGAGATAACCGGCGCCGATTTCGCCCCCGTGCTCGGCCACCCAGAGCCGGACGCACGGCTGGTCTGAAAGCGATGCGCGGATGTCATCGAACAGCGCCCGGGGATAGGCGACGGTTGCCCGGCCACCCCACCGTTCCAGCGAGAGCCGGTACAGCTCGTAATACCGATCCCATTCCGCCCGGGTTTCGGCGGTACGCACGACCACGCCGTTCCGCCGCGCTACGCGGACGCGGCGACGCTGGCCCTCGTCCCAGTCGCGCATCGGGTTTTCCGGGTCGAGGGACTCGAGGTCGATGACCTGCACCGTCGAGATAGTCGGTTCGCCCACCACGATGGGGTTCTGGGTGAAGGGGGAAGAGACCAGATGCAGGTTGAGCCTCGCGAGCTCCCCGACGATGGAGGCGATCTCCTCCTGCCCGAGCTTGCTCGCGCAGATCGGCGCCGTATAGGTGCCGAAGGGACTGAAGTAGCGCTCCACGCCCCATACACGTTTCCTCTGCAGGGGCAAGCAGACGGTCGCCCGGCCAGGCCGGAAGAGCAACGGAGCGCTTTCAGTCCGGTAGTGCCGCGCCGCGATCCGGTGCCAGGCCGGAGTCTGGTAGAAGGTGCACGTAGGGTCGGCCCGGCAGAGGCGCTCCCACAGTTCCTCTGGGCAGCGCTCCATGGCGATCACCACGATGGGCGCGCCCGCGCCGTGCGGAGGCGGCCGAAGCTCATCCGGGAACGACAGCGTACGCCCCCGCTCGCCTCGCGCCGGTGCCTCGACCCGCGACCACATTCGTCTGGTCCCACGAGGCGATGCCACTTCCGAAGACATGCAGCTCCTAGCACTTCAACTCCTTGTTTTTCTCTTCGCAAGAGGAATCAAGGTCTGATGTGGACCTTCGCGGCACGGCTCGGGGTACCACAGAGCGGTGCTCGTAAGCCGCGGGGGCCGGGAATGAGGAACTCCATGCCGAAACTTCTCCGTGTTCTGCTGGGAGCACTCGCTCTCTGCTTGGTAGCAGCTTGGCTCTTGTCTTGTTCGAAGAGTAACCCTACCAAACCCGGCTTAGGTGGTGAACTGAACGGAAGCCTGGCCTCGACCGGTAGCCAGTATGCGCACACCTTCGCCAACGCCGGCACCTTTAACTACAAGTGCACGATTCACCCGACCTGCTCGAGCCTCGCCGGCACCATTGTAGTCCTCGCCCCGGGAGGCGCGATCCAGAATCGAGTTCTCAGCATTACCCAGAGCGGCGGTAGTTCCGGCCCTTACGGCAGCACCTGCTCCAGCCTCTCGCTTCAGCGTGATTCCGTCTTCGTGGGTGACCAGGTCACCTGGACAAACAATAGTCCGCTTCCGCATACGATCACGAGCCAGTGACTAGAACTCCCAATCCCACCTCGGCGGCCACTCCCATCCCTCGTTCCTAGGCCGTTAACCTCCGACGAGCCGCAGCTCACGGCCGGAACAAGCGGCCCTAACTCGCGCAACCATGTGACATACACGTCGGCCCCGGCGCGTTTCCCGCACCAGGGCCCCTTATCTCGACAGCGAACCCGAGAGTTCGCTTTTCAGTGATCTGGCTCCCCGAACGTAACCCTCTTCGGAATCCCGTCTCTCCACCGTAGGGGTCCCCCTTAGGTCATTGGCACCTTTGGTGTGCGCCGGTCCTGGCCCTGCTAGAATGAACCAGTTGCCTCGACCTGGGGCGCGGGCATCCCGCGGTCCATTCGGAAGGATTACCAGCCAATGTCAGTCGCGCGCGTCATGCCGCCCCACACGGGTCCCGCCGCGTCGGGCGGGCAGGATCTACGGCCGATCGGTCTCGACACCAGCCAAGTGCATCTCGGCATCGACCGTCTGGAGGAGCGCGCTCGGGCGCTAGCGGCAGGATTTACGCTTTCGCGGCAGCCACGCCGCGGCCCGAACCTCCTTCTGCGCCGCCTATCCGAGAACGCGCGCGTGCTCCGCCATGCGTACCGCACGCTGGCCGGCGACGTTCGGCGTGGCGAGGCAATCGCGCCCGCCGCCGAGTGGCTGCTCGACAACTTCCATCTCGTGGAGGGTGAATTCCGCGAGATCCGCCACCACCTCCCAAAGCGCTACTATCTCGAACTCCCCAAGCTCGCCACCCGCGATCGGGCCGGCACGGCGCGGGTCTACGCAATGGCCGTGGAGCTGCTCCGCTACAGCGACGCGCGGCTCGACCCTCAGCGGTTGGTGCGGTTCATGAACGCCTACCAATCCGTGTCCCCTCTCACCATCGGCGAAATATGGGCCTGGCCCAGTATGCTCAAGGCGGCCCTGATCGAGCACCTCCGCCGGCTCTCCGAGGAGCTGCTGGAGGGCCGTGCTGGTCGACTCGAGGCCGATCGCTTTTTCGGGAGTTTCGAGAGTGGGCGAACGAGCGGCCGATCTCCGATGTTGCCGCAAATCCTCCACGTCGCGTTCGTGGACGAGCTCCTCCAGCGGATGCGGGAGTACGGGGCCGGCGCTGCCGAGCTGCGGAAGCAGCTCGAGGAGCGGCTGGGTGTCGCTGGGACCACGGTCGAGGACGCGGTGCGCGCCCAGCACCAGCGCCAGGCGATGGGCCACGTCTCGATGGGAAACACCATCACCAGCCTGCGGCTGTGCGCCACGCTCGATTGGAACGGATATGTCGAGGGCGTCAGCCTGATCGAGCAAATCCTACGCCGAGACCCGCCCGGGATTTACGGCCGGATGGATTTCACGAGCCGCGATCGCTACCGGCATTCGATCGAGGAACTGGCGGAACCGACCGGCGAGGCCCAGGTCCGGGTCGCACTGCGCGCCATCGAGAGCGCGCGTCAGGCCGCGGAGCAGCGAGGTCTCGAGTCGATCGCGGCACACGTCGGTCATCACCTGATCGCGCGGGGCCGCCGCGAGCTCGAGATCGACGTGGCCTACTATCCGGCTTTCAAGCAGCGCGTGAGGCGCGCGCTGTTCACCCACGGCACGCTCTTCTACCTGAGCTCGATCGCCTTGGTCACAGCGCTCGGAGCGATGCTAGCGGCCACGGTGGCGAGAGCGGCGGGGGCGCAGGAATGGGGGCCGTTCTGGGTGGCAATCATCATGCTCATTCCCGCCAGCGAATTCGCGGTCGCGCTCATGCATCGGGTCGTCCACCGAATCTCCAAGCCGCGTCTGCTGCCGCGACTCGACTTGCGCGGCGGCGTGCCTGAAGCGGCGGGCACCATGGTGATCGTGCCGACCCTCATCTCCTCCGTCGAGGGTGCGAGAGCGATGGTGGAACGTCTCGAGGTCCATGCGCTCGGAAACATGGATCCCCGAATCCACTTCGCGCTGCTCACCGATTTTCCGGACGCCGGCGCAGAACGGCTGCCCGGGGAGGAGGAAGTTCTCGACGCCGCAGTCGCGGACATCAAGGCACTCAACGCGCGCTATGCTCCCGGCGCGGAGGACCGATTCTATCTGTTCCATCGAGCGCGCCGCTGGAACGGAAGCGAGGGCGTGTGGATGGGCTGGGAGCGCAAGCGCGGCAAGATCGAGGAATTCAATCGGCTGTTGCGAGGCGCCGCGGACACGAGCTTCGTCGTCCAGATCGGCGACCTCGAGATCCTCCCTCGCATCCGCTACTGCATCACGCTCGACAGCGACACCCACCTGCCGCGCGACGCGGCGCGGCGGCTGATCGGCATCATCGAGCACCCGCTCAACCGTCCGCGCTTCGACCCCGAGCTCCGGCGTGTCGTCGAGGGCTATGGAATTCTCCAACCGCGGGTCGGCGTCACGCTGGCGAGCGCCGCCGGCTCGCCGTTCGCGCGGGCCTACGCTGGCCACACGGGCGTTGACCCCTACACGACCGCGGTCTCGGACACCTATCAGGATCTTTTCGGCGAGGGGAGCTTCACCGGCAAAGGCCTATACGACGTGGACGCGTTCTCGGCCGCGCTCGAGGGCCGTGTGCCGGAGAACGCGTTGCTCTCGCACGACCTGTTCGAAGGCCTGCACGCGCGCTGCGCGCTCGTCTCGGACGTCGAGCTGGTGGACGACTTCCCCTCGAGCGTGCTGGCTCACGCACGGCGCCAGCACCGCTGGGTACGGGGTGATTGGCAGATCCTGTTCTGGCTCCTGCCGTTCGTGCCGACCCGCCATGGCTTCGAGCGCAATCGTCTGCCGCTCATCAGCCGCTGGAAGGTTCTCGACAACCTGAGACGCAGCTTGGTGGCGCCGGCGCTGGTGGCACTGCTCGCTTCGGCGTGGACCTGGTTGCCGGGCTCACCGGTCGGCTGGACCCTGGCCGCTCTGGCAGTGCTCGGCTTCCCGCTATTGCCTCCGGCGGTGCACTTCGCCGGTGGGCCGCGCCCGCAACAGCCGTTCGGCGTGTTCTTGCGAGACGTGTGGGCGGAGCTCGAGACTGCAGCCTCACAAGCAGTGGTCGAGATCACTCTCCTTGCCTACCACGCGTCCGAGATGCTGGATGCCATCGTGCTGACGCTGGTGCGCCTGGTGATCACGCAACGCCGGTTGCTGGAGTGGGAGACCGCGGCCGCATCCGCGGCGCGCGCCGCCGGGCTGCTCGCGCGCCAGGGTGTGCGGGTGTTCGTCGCCGAGATGTGGGCCGGTCCCGCGGCCGCGCTTACGGTGCTGCTGGGGGTGCTGCCCCTGCGAGCGACGGCGTTGCCAGTGGCACTGCCCTTCCTCGCCGCGTGGCTTGCGTCGCCGGTTGTCGCGTGTTGGCTGAGCCGCCCGGTCGTGCCGCGGAATCTCGAGCTCGGCGGTGAGGACGAGGAGCAGTTGCGCCGGATCGCGCGCCGGACGTGGCATTACTTCGAGCGCTTCGTCACGGAAGAGGACCACTGGCTGCCGCCCGACAACGTGCAGGAAGTGCCCGAGCGGCGTATCGCCCATCGCACCTCGCCGACGAATATCGGAATGGGCCTGCTTTCGACGCTCGCCGCACACGATATGGGTTATCTCGACACCCACCAGCTTGCGAACCGGCTTGAAAAGACCCTGACGGCGGTCGAGTCGCTCGAGCGCCATGAGGGCCACCTGCTCAACTGGTACGAGACCACGAGTCTGGCGGCGCTCTACCCGCGCTATGTCTCGACCGTTGATAGCGGCAATCTCGTGGGAGCGCTGATGACACTGGCCGCCGGGCTGCGCCAGCTCTGCGACGAGCCCGAGCGGGAAGAGCGATTGTGCGCCGGCGCCACCGACGCCGCGGGGGTGCTCAGCGAATCACTGTCGGCGTTGTCGGACCGGGCGCACGCCGCCACGGCCCTTCGCGAGCGCTTCGGCGCGGCTCGGCGGGACGTGGAGGCGCTGCGGGAGGTCCTTGGGGGTCATACGCCGGCGCACGACCGACTCGAAGAGGGGCGGAGGCGCGCCGAGGGTCTCTGGGCGACGCTCGAGCGAATCGGGGCGGACGCGCCCGCCGACTCCCAGAGCGACGAGGTCGCCGAGTGGGGCGCGGCGCTGCTCGAGGCGCTCGCCCGCAAGCCCGTGAGCCCCTCCGATGTGGCGGAGCTTTTCGCGCGGATGCGCGGGCTCGCTGACCGCTGCGACGCGCTTGCCGACCAGGTGAACTGGAAGTTCCTCTACGACCCGGTGCGCGGGATCTTCTCGATCGGTTTCCGGCTTCCCGACGCGGAGGGACCCGGGCGTCTCGACACCTCGTGCTATGACCTGCTCGCGTCGGAAGCCCGACTCGCGAGCTTCATCGCCATCGCCAGGGGTGCGGTGCCGCAGGAGCACTGGTTCCGGCTCTCGCGAGCGCGTATGAGCGTCGAGGGCCATACTGCTCTGGTATCGTGGGGCGGCTCGATCTTCGAGTATCTGATGCCGCTCGTCGTGCTGCGCAGCCACCCCGAGACGCTGCTCGAGAACACCTACCGCGCCATCCTGCGTGCGCAGATTCTCTACGGACGCAGCCGGCATGTGCCGTGGGGGCTCTCCGAGTCCGCGTACAGCCTGGTGGACCAGCACGGCAACTACATGTACAAGGCCTTCGGGGTGCCCGGCCTCGGCCTGAAGCGCGGGCTGGCCGAAGACCTGGTCGTAGCCCCGTACGCCACCGCGCTCGCCGCGATGGTCGATCCGACCGAGGCCGCTGCGAATTTCCGCCGTATGGCGCGCGAGTGCCCCGTGACCCGCTTCGGATTCGAGGAGGCGCTCGACTACACTCCGCGCAGAGCGACCAACGGTGAGACCGAGCCCGAACACGGGCGTGTCAGCGTCGTGCACGCATTCTTTGCCCATCATCAAGGCATGAGTCTCGTCGCTCTGACGAACGCTGTGCTCGGTGGGCCGATGGTCCGGCGTTTCCATTCCGATCCGCGCGTGCAGACCACGGAGCCGCTGCTGCAAGAGCGCGTGCCCCGCTTCGTGCCGATCACCCGGCCGCTCCCTGCCGAGTCCACGCGGGTCGAGCCACCGGCCGTCACGGTCTCCCCGCGGCGCTTCCGCTCTCCCCACACGCTGTACCCGAGCGCCCACTTCCTTTCCAACGGGCAATACACCACGGTGGTTACCAACGCGGGCGGCGGAGCGAGCAGCTGGCGCGGACGCGCGGTCACGCGCGAGGTCAAGGACTCCACCTGCGACCACGGCAGCCATTTCATCTACCTGCGCGACGTGCGAAGCGGATTGGTCTGGTCCGCCGCCTACCAGCCGGTCTGCCGCGAGCCGGAGCGCTACCGGGTGAGCTTCCGCGCCGACGAGGCCGTGTTCGACCGCTCCGACGACGGCATTGACACCCGGCTCGAAATCACCGTGTCCGCCGAGGACGACGTCGAGCTGCATCGCGTCTCCCTGACGAACCACAGCGACCGCATGCGGGAGATCGAGGTGACCAGCCTGGTCGAGGTTGTGCTCGCGCCCGCCGCCGACGATCTCTCTCATCCCGCGTTCTTGAAGCTCTTCCTCGAGACCGAGTACCGCCCCGAGTGCTCTGCCCTCCTGTGCGGGCGTCGTCCGCGATCGCCCGATGAATTGGCGCCTTGGGCGGTTCACGTGCTGAGCGTCGAGGGAGGCGGCCACGGCGCGATCGAGTGTGAGACCGATCGGGCGCGTTTTCTCGGGCGCGGGCGCACGCGCCGGGACCCGGTGGCGCTCGACGGGCGGGCGCTCTCGGGCACGACCGGAGCGGTGCTCGACCCGGTGATGAGTTTGCGCCGGAGGGTGCGCATCGCCCCCGGCGGACGCGTGCGCCTCTCCTTCGCCACTGGCGTGGCCACGAGCCGTGTCGCCGCGATGGCGCTGGCCGATAAGTACGACGATTCCGCTTCCGCGGCCCGCACCTTCGCGCTCGCCACGACCCAAACTCAAATGCGGCTGCGTCACCTCGGCATTTCGACCGACGATGCGCAGCTCTACGAACAGCTCGCGTCGCACGTGCTGTGGGCAGACACGTCGCTGCGCGCGGCGCCCGATTTTCTCGCGGAGAATACGCTTGGCCAGTCGGGACTGTGGTCGCACGGCATCTCCGGCGACCTCCCTATCCTGATCGTACGCGTCGTGGAGGACAACGACCTTCCTCTGGTGCGGCAGGTGCTCCGAGCGCAAGAGTACTGGCGACTGAAGGGCTTGAACGCGGACCTTGTGATCTTGAACGAGCACCCGACGAGCTACCTAGACGAAATGCACAAGCAATTACAAGAGCTGCTGGAGAGCGGGTCGTGGGCGGCGTGGAAGCACCGCCCCGGAGGCGTCTACTTGCTGCGCGGAGATGGGATGCCGAAGCCGGAGCGGGTGCTCCTGATGGCCGCGGCCCGAGCGGTGCTGAGCGGGGAGCGCGGCGAGCTCGCCGATCAGCTGAATCTACCATACACGGTGCCCCGCTGGCCCGGCGCTCTGGTCCCGCGTCCCGCGTTGGAGCCCGCCTCGCGCGACTCAGGCCCCGAGGTCGAAGCCCCGCCGCTCACTCACGACAACGGTCTCGGCGGGTTCACCTCCGGAGGGCGCGAATACGCGATTGTGCTGCGCGGCGAGGAAGACACGCCGTCGCCGTGGGTAAACACGATCGCGAACGAGCGATTCGGAACGGTTGTCGGCGCCACGGGCGCCGCTTGGACCTGGGCCGAGAATAGCCGCGAGAATCGCCTCACGGCCTTTGGCAACGATCCGGTGAGCGAGTTCGCCGGAGAGGCTCTCTATCTGCGCGACGAGGATTCCGGAGAGACCTGGGGCGCGACGCCGGGCCCGCTGCCACGGTCGCGTGACGACGGCCGCTGGGTCACCCGCCATGGGGCCGGCGTGACGCGGTTCGCCCACTGCGCTCACGGGGTCGCGTGCGAGATTGCGGTCTTCGTGCACACCGAGGAGCCGCTCAAGTTCACGCTGGTATCGCTCACGAATCACACCCGCCGCGTCCGGCGACTGAGCGTCGTCGCCTATCACGAGTGGGCGCTGTGCCCACCGCGCGCCGGCGAAAACAGATTCGTGGTCACGGAGCAGCACCCGGACACCGGCGCCGTGCTGGCGCGCAACAGCTACAACCAGGACTTCGCCGCGCGAGTAGCGTTCGCACACTCCAGCCTCATGCCCGCCTCGGCGACCGGCGATCGGCTCGAATTTCTCGGCCGGAACGGATCGCTGCACCGCCCGGCAGCGCTCGGGCGCGAGTCGCTCGGGCAGCGCTTTGGCGCCGGTCTCGACCCGTGCGCTGCGATGCAGGTGCGCCTTGACCTCGATCCCGGCGAGACACGGGAAATCGTGCTGCTGCTCGGCCAGGGGGACAACCGCGAGCACGCACTGGATCTGGCAGTTCGCTTCGGCAGCGTCGCGGTCGCGCGCTCGGCATTGGAGCAGGTCGAGCAGCACTGGGACCAGTTGCTGGGCGTCGTGCGAGTTGAGACGCCGGATGATTCCTTCGACCTGATCATGAACCGCTGGCTCCTCTATCAGACCGTCAGCTCGCGGCTCTGGGGTCGAACAGGCTTTTACCAGCCAGGAGGCGCCTACGGCTTCCGCGACCAGCTACAAGACGTGATGGCCCTCACGTTCACACGGCCGGATCTCTTCCGAGAGCATTTGCTGCGCGCCGCCGGGCGCCAGTTCACCCAAGGGGACGTGCAGCATTGGTGGCACGAGCACAACGGCCGTGGCGTGCGCACCCGCTGCTCCGACGACCTGTTGTGGCTCCCCTACGTCGTGTGCCATTACCTGAAATCCACCGGCGATCAGGCGGTGCTGGACACACGCGTCCCGTTCCTGGAAGCCCCCGTGCTCCAGCCCAACGAGCTGGAGGCGTACGGCCAGCCCCCTCCTGCGCGACAGAAGGGGACTCTCTACGAGCACTGCGTGCGCGCAATCGAACGCGGCTTGACCGTCGGCCCGCATGGCCTGCCGCTGATCGGCACGGGCGACTGGAATGACGGGATGGACCGGGTCGGACACCGGGGCCGAGGTGAGAGCGTGTGGCTGGGTTGGTTCCTGTCGAAGATCCTGCGCGACTTCGCTGCCGTCGCCGAATCGCGCGGCGACACCGAGCACGCCGCCCGCTGGGGTGCTGAACACGCGCGCTTGGGGCCGACGCTCGAGCAGACATGGGACGGCGACTGGTACCTCCGCGCCTATTTTGATGACGGCTCGCCGCTCGGCTCCGCCCAGCTTCCAGAATGCCGGATCGACGCGGTGTCCCAGAGCTGGGCCGTGCTCTCCGGCACCGCCCCGCCGCGCAGAGCCGAGCGCGCGATGGACGCCGTCCGCATGCAGCTCGTGCGGCGCGACGCGGGCCTGATTCAGCTGCTCGCGCCACCTTTTGATCAGTCGGCGGTCGACCCGGGCTACATCAAGGGCTACGTGCCGGGCGTCCGCGAGAACGGCGGCCAATACACCCATGCCGCGCTATGGGTCGTGATGGCGGTCGCTCACCTGGGGAGCGGCGACGAGGCAGTCGAGCTGTTCCACATGCTGAACCCGATCAATCACACCCGGACGCGCGGCGATGTCGAACGCTACAAGGTGGAGCCGTACGTCGTGGCGGCCGACGTGTACACGCACCCGGCGCACATCGGACGCGGCGGCTGGACGTGGTACACCGGGTCGGCGGCCTGGATGTACCGGCTCGGTCTGGAATCGATTCTGGGCTTGAGGCGCCGAGGCGAGAGCTTCGCGATCGCACCATGCGTTCCGACCTCCTGGGACCGCTTCGTCGTGCACTGGCGGCTCGGGCGTAGCATGTACGAGATCACCGTGGAGAATCCCGAACGGAGGACCCGCGGAGTCATGGAGGCGGATCTGGACGGCGCCGACGTCGACCCAGGCGAGGTTCCGCTGATCGACGACGGCGCGGTACATCGACTGCGCGTGGTGATGGGCGTACCGGCGCCGGAGAAGGTCCGGGTCGCGAGGACTCCGAGCTAGCAGCGCTCGTCGTCCGGGATGCCCCTTGCCTCTGGCTGCACCCCTGCCCCGTCGTCTCGTTGAGCCCACCTTGTTCCGATCATGGTCGTTGGTAACGTCCTTCTCGGTCATGTTGGCCACCGCGGCCACGTTCGTCACACCGCGAACGTCGGATAGGTCGCCGAGTTCTTTGGCCTATTCCTCCGAAAGGCAACGGCGCTCATTGGAATCTTCGCCGCCGCGGTGATTGTGTTTCTCGCGGTCAAGGTGCGGTTGGAAGAGGAACTGTTGCTCGCGCGGTATCCCGAATACGCGACGTACCGGGCGCGGACGTGGGGGCTCATCCCGTGGTGCACCCGCTACAGGAGAATGTGATCGAGTAGCCGGTCTTACAAGGGTTGAGGGGAGAAATTCTCCGCTGGATCCAAAGAATCAGGCCCCGGTGGGGAGTCCACCGGGGCCTGCGCTCTTATCCGCCGAGAGCGGCGGTGCCACCGCCCTGAGGCCCTACCGATTTACGGGCATCCGCTACCAGTGCATCTGCCGTTGACGATCTTACAGTCGTCTCTCGCGCCCTCCGACCGGCAGAAATACAGGGCTTGGAGAACCTCGCATGTGCGGTGATTGCAGCCATGCGACGCAGCCACAGCCGTGCCAACGGCGATATCGGACAGCGCCGAAACGTAAGGCGACTTGGCGGGCGCCTTTGATGCCCCGGGCGCCGCGGTCCCGAGCACGATCAGAGATATGGTGAGAATAGTGGCGAGTCCGATTGCTAGCTTGAGGTGCTTGGACATCGTGGACTTCTCCTTCCTCGACCATGCGAACACGCCGAGCGAGGGTCGAGCCGCGCCCGGGGCTGGCGGCACCGCCAGCGGGCCCCATCCCCCAGAAAGAATACCACCTCTCGGGGCCGTCGACCCAGATCCGCTGAGTCCCACTTACCTGGTGCTCGCAGGCGTCAGAGGGGCCGGCCCCTCCTCGAAGTAGTCATGGCGGACCTTCGGAAGCTTTTCCGCGTACACGAAATGGTCCGAATGATCCGGGTTGTGGCACTCGAGGCAGACCTTCTCGGGAACGACCCGGTGAATATTGTATCGAGTGGGCGCTGCCACGTGCCGGCCCCCGGGACCGTGGCAGATCTCACATTGGACGTTGCCGAGCGGCTCCTCCGGCGCCCCGATGCTGTACCCGTGGGGCGTCCCGTACCCGACGACGTGGCATGAAATACACCGCGGCTGATAGTGCCGGTGCACGTCCAGCAGCGTCTTGTATGCGGACGCGTGTCTCGTCGTCTTCCACTGGGTGTATTCGGCCTGATGGCAACCCTCGCATTGGGCCGCGCCGACATAGCGGCCTTCGAGACGTGCAGGATCATCCCGGAAGAGCGGCTTGACGCTTGCCTGCGCCGCGTCGAGCTTCCCCACCTCGTCGTAGAAACGATTGAGCCGGTCGCGAACCGCCGGATCATCCTTCACGTCCTGATACAGCATGTGACTCTCGATGGCCGCGGAAGTGATCCTCCCCTCTCGATCGAGACCCAACCTCGCGCTGCTGAACCCGTAGTTTCTCAGAGGCGTGTAGAGAACCAGCGTTCCCCCGAGGAATCCAGGAGGATCTTCCTTGCTCAGTTCCCACCCTCCGGCCCCCTTGTGGAAGCTGGGTGCATCGCTGTCGGTAGAGATGATGACGTCCACCCCCGGACATGCCGCGACCAAGCGACGGATCGTGACCGGGGTGAGGCGGCCCATGGCAAAGACGAGGTCCGCTTGGCTGCGCAGAGCCGGCAACGCTCCCCTCAGGGTCTCGAGCGGGTCTTGGATCGTCAGCGAAGAGGTGTGCGCTTCGAAGAGCGGATCCGCGCTCTTCCCACGCAACGGCTCGAAGAGACCGATCACGGCGATGCGGAGTCCGTCCCCGGAGAGCAAGATCCACGCGGGTGCGACCCGTTTTCCGTCCTCCAGAATGTTCGCGGAGAGATAGGGCGTCCGGATCCCGTGGGTCATTTCTCGGAAGTGGTCGAGACCAAAGGAGAGTTCGGTGGTCCCCACAACGGCGGCGCCGTAGCGCATGAGGTCCATGAGCCGGAGATAGAGGCTCTGCTCTCTCCGCGAGAAGAAATCCGCCTTCTCCTGTTTCTCCGGCCGGATGAACGCGCTTCCCGCATCAAGCAGGAGAAGCCCAGGGTCTCGTTCGCGCATCTGCCGGATCACCGTGGCCCTGCGCGCGACGCCTCCGGACTGATTCACCTTGCAGCCGCAGTTCTCGAGGTAGCCGAAGGTCTCGCCGGTGTAGGCCAAGGTCACCTCCCGGACCGCCCTGCCACGAGAGGGCTCGGGTCGGGTTTGCGTGGGCTTGATGGCGACGTAGCGCTCCACCGGCGCGAGCGTGGTGCCTCGAACATACCGAGCTCGGAAATTCTGCCACAGACCGGGGCGACCCTGGGGCAAGGAGGACCAGACCGAAGGAGCCGTCCGGCCGTGGAACATGCGAGCGAGAACTGAGTCGAAGCCGCCCTTCCCTCCCGGGATCGAGCGAAGCGTGCGGTCGAGATGGAGCAGGACAAAAGGCGCGAGCGCTTCGCGTTCCAAACGGTTGCTTTTCGTGGTCACATACAGATTTTCCAGATTGCGCTCGACACCCTCGGCGGTGAAGGCCGAGAGGTAGCCTGCGGCAAGCGACCGGTTCAACTCTTCTTCGCCCACGAGCCCCGCGGCTGCGACCGCGCGCCAGGCGTAGAGGTTCGTTATCCCGTCGACAAGCCAGTACTCCCCCGGGGCCCGAACCTCGGTGCGGTATGGGGCGTAGCGGACATAGGCATCGATCAGCCGGGCGGCGAAATCGTGGAGCCGGTTGCCCGTGAGCGGGGAAAACGTTTGACCTTGTCCGGTCGCGCTTCCCTCACCGGCGATCTCGTCACCGGACGGGGCGGTAGGCACGATGATCGTCATGTACGAGCGCCCGAGGTCCCGGCCAAAGAGACGGTGAACATATCGCGCGACGCGGGTGAGCTGCACGACAGCCTGTTCTTCCTGCGACGGCGGAATGCCGGAGGGGAAAGCCAGGGTGAATCGGGTATCTCCGAGCCGAAATGCCCGCTCGTGGAAAGGTCCGAGCCCCACGGTGGCTGAGATCATCTGCTCGGCGGGCGAGGAACCACGAAGGTCCGCCAGCCGGTTGTCCCGCCCGGCTTCCCAGGTCGCCGCCGCCTTCCACCCGCTCGGCAGGGAGAACCGAACCTCGATGTGACGTATCGCCTCGGCGCCGGGGTCCGCCAAGAGGAAGAGCTCCCGTCCCGACACCAACGCAAATTCGTCTCCGACGTAGCCAAAGCAGCGGCCCGTGAAGCCCATGTGACTGTCACCCTCCCGCCTTCCGGGGGTGACCCGGTAGCGCACGGTGAGCGAGCGAGGCAGCGGTCCCCGAAGGGTGAAGCGCGGAACGTCGACACGCAAACTCTCGATGACCACCGTGTCGACCCGGGCGTCCACGGCGATGCGCGCACCTCGAGGACCCAAGGCTTGAAAGTCCGAGACCCGGAGAACCTCGTCGGATGCGTACCCCTTAAGGGCGAGGGAGTCGCGGGAGTCGCCCTTCAGCGTCAGGGTGACCTCGAGCTGATCTGGATTTCCAGGAGCGGGCGCAACGTTGTAGGTGAGGCTCGTGGACGGGGCGCAGGCGGCAGCGAGGACGGACGCTATTGCGGCGGAAAGAGCAAGCCGCCAGGCCGCTGAGTGTAGGAATCGAAGTCTCACCCTTGAAATGGGCACGCCCCGACTCTACGACACGCTCGAGACTAATTCGAACGCCTTCTCGAACGTGAAAAGCTCACACTCAGGCAGCGGAGCTTTGAGAAAAAATCGCCCCTCAGCCGGCGCGAAAAACCCCATACACTCCTGTACGTCCGAAGTAGGATCTAAGTTCTCTCTGGCCGGTGGTGCCGCCGGCCTTGACCGAGCGGGCCGGCCACCGCTCGGCAATAGGTTGGCCGGCCGAGAAAGGGGATCTCCATGACCATCCGCTTCAAACTGGTTCTCGGACTAGCGGCGATGATCCTCGCCTTGGCCCTCGTAGGTGGCACCGCGGGGCATCAGGCGATGAGCGCGTCGACGCATTCTCCGTACCTCTCCGCGCTCTCGAACTTTTCCGTCGCGACGGCGGAGGCCGCAAAACCCCACAGGTGCCAGAATCGCAGCTGCGGCAACCTCCAAGGAATAACGACCTGCACGGAGGAAGCGCTCGGGACCAACTGCGCCGTCTCGAACGGCGTCTGCACCCTGACTGCTTGCCGATAAGACAATCCCGATCGGGGGCCGGCGGCACCGCCGGCCCCCGAACCCATAGCGACCAGAAGCGTTAGCAGCGAATACTAAGAGATCGCGGCGGGAACGAGGGGAGCCTCGGGGCGGCGCCTCCCCAGGACGCGCCTGCGCTGGCGGCGCGGCGATCACGAACATCTACCGGGGCACGAGGGATCTCTACCTCACCCAACGCTTCGCCCGGCAGTCCAGCCCGCTGACAACCACGATCTACCCGCATCCATCGGATGAGGAGCTCTACGCGGCACTCCGTGGGATCAAGACGTGAGTACGGGAACCGCACCCTCAAATTGCTTTCCTGGCTCGCGAGTCAGAACTGGACACCCGGTCCCAGCGCGACGACGTAGACCAAGAGCACCACCGCGGCGGTCACGATCCAGCCCCACCTGCGCGGCATCGCGAGCTCTGCGGAGTCCGGCCGGCTGAAGCGCGAGCTCCGCAACATCTGCATCATCCACAATAGCCCTGAGGCGCCGCCCAGCGTGGACGCGACCGCGGAGATCAGCACGAAGATGAACCCCTGCGGGTTTAGGATGCCCGCCACACAGAGGACGACCGCGCCGGTAAGGTAGG
Source organism: Candidatus Eisenbacteria bacterium (assembly GCA_005893275.1). Classification (NCBI taxonomy): domain Bacteria; phylum Candidatus Eiseniibacteriota; species Candidatus Eiseniibacteriota bacterium. The sequence goes on from VBOW01000056.1 coordinate 15,576, forward strand.
AGATCAGCGCGATGCGCC
>VBOW01000057.1:0-23117 GCA_005893275.1 Candidatus Eisenbacteria bacterium
TTCTCCCATGCCGGGTACCGTCCTGGTATAATCCCCCATCCTATCGACCGCGAAGCTCTGACGCAGAGGAGGACGATGCCGGCGGTGCCGCCGGCGGGCTTCCGCACCCGGACGGGGTACAAGCTGGGGGATCCAGAGGAGCCTCTGGCCAACGTGCAGTGCGAAGTCTGCCACGGACCTGGAGGCGCGCACGCGGCGGAGCCGGTGCACGCGCGCATGGAGCGTACCCCGCCGGAGTCGACCTGCCTCGAGTGCCATAACCCGCAGCACTCGGACGCCTTCGTGTACGCGGAAAAAATCCGACTCGTGCAGCACCGCGAGTAGCGCTGCGTCGTTCAAGGGTGATGCAGTATCCGAATCAAGCCTGAGCGCTCGAAGTCGATCCTTCCCTTCCCCTGATGACTCAGATCCACGGTCGTTCCCGGCTGGATGCTCCCGCCGCTCCAGCGAATCCCGTTCTCGAATGAGATAACGGACGGCTCTGCGGATTTGGGCAGGAAAAAACTTCCCGTGACTTCGATCTTGTAGGGCTTCGCGTAATGAACCCGGAAGATGTCTTTGCCTTCTTCCTGTATGTGAAGCGTGTGCGCATCGGCTCTACTGGGCCGGATGTCGGTCTGGTGGAACGGGAATGTGTTCCGACCCATGGCCGCAGCGGTCCCATCATGCGCCGCGACCAGACAGCCCACGATCAGTCCCGTTTGGAGCGAGTCGAGCTCCAGGAATTGCTTGCCGTCGACCGAGAGCACGTACCGATTCGAAGGCGCGACTCGCAGGAGCACATCGCCAAGCAGGAGGGACATCGACGGGGTCGGTTCGGAACCCTTCTCGATCGAGTCCTTGGCGGCGGGCAAGAGGGCGAGCGGGCTCGGCCGCGCCGGTCGCGCGTTGGCCGCGCGATCCGAGCGGACGCTGCTGTGGGTTCCCGCCAGCACGAACGCGAGGATGATACAGGTGATGCTAATCGCGCCCGCTTTCATCCCGTTGCTTGGCTGCCGCGCGAACAGAAAACGCAGTGCGAGAACGCCGGCGAAGACGCCGGCGAGCAGCAGTGCCGCCTCCGGAAGGAACTCCGGGCTCATAGGCACAACGAGGGCTCCCATTCGCTACTCCGCGCGGGGGGACGGTTGGCCAGGACGTCGAGCCTAACAGGCCGTTTCCACTAAGGCATGCTACAAATCGCGAGTACACCGGAAGGAGATCAGCAAATGTTAAGCGATTCCCCTGCAACAAGATAGGGGTCTGTCGACACCGCGCTGTAGGGGTGAGCGAACGCAGCCTTAAGACCGCTATACAAGAGGACTGAACAGGCCGAATTAGTTCGTTATGGATGACATGGCCCGGTCCCGAATCTCAGCGGCGTGCTTGACCGTGTTCGCAGCCCTGTGTGCAGCTCCGCCCGCGATCCCCTCCGGCGTCTATTTCGTGGACGGCGCCAGCCGGTCCTGCTCTGACTCCGGACCTGGAAACGTATCCGTCCCCTACTGCACGATCTCCGCGGCCGTGAAGGCCCGCGGGGGCCCGAGCACCTCGATCTACGTGCGTCCGGGCGTCTACCGCGAGGAGGTCGATATCCGGAGCTCGGGCCGCGCGAGGATGCCGCTGGCCTTATTCGCGCTCGGATCGCGTGTCATCGTGGACGGAGCGGATGATTTCTCGACGCCCTCCCTCTGGCTCCCCCTCTCCGGCGCCGTCTGGTGCGATTCCGCCGTCACGTGGAACGTTCAACAAGTTCTCGTCGACGGGGTTCGTCTGGCCCTTCCGGCAGATTCGACCGCGTCGCTCACGCCTGGGCAATTCCGATACGTCGCCGGCGCGGGGCTGGAGGTCAACCTGGGGGGCGACAACCCAGGGACTCGCCGAACCCTGGTGGGCCGGAGGGATCACGGGTTCTTTCTCTCGGGTGCGTCCTGGGTAAGGATCGAAGGATTTGAGGTGATCCGAACCGAGGACAAAGGGATCTTCGCGGCGGACTCCTCGAACGACGTCACGATCAAGAACAATCGCGTCACCTTCTGCGCCAATCACGGCATCGCAGCGATCAACTCCTCGAGACTGATGATCGAGTCGAATGTTGCCTCAGACAACGGCTTCCACGGGATCGCTCTGATCTCCGGAGTGAATGGATCCAGGATCAAGAATAACCAGGCCTTCCGGAACGCCCGCCCCGCGATTCGGGAAGCGAACGGAATCTACGTATTCGCCTCGCCAGCGAACCGTCTGGAGCGAAACAAGGTCCACGACAACCAGGACAGCGGCGTGAATATTCAGTCGGGGTCCGACGGTTGCATTTCCGCCGAGAATCTATCCTGGAACAACGGAGACCATGGCTTTTTCCATCTCTACACGACGGGCGTTCTGAACATCGGAAATGTGGCGTGGCGCAACTCCAGCAACGGATTTTCCGCGGAGGGGCAATCGAACGGGACCAGAATCCTCGACTGCATCGCGGTGGATAACGGCCTGGCGACGGACAAGTTCGATTTGTACGTGGACACCACATCGACGGCCGGGCTCGTATCGAACTACAACATCTTCTGGAACTCGACGGGCCAGGACATCATTAAATACGGCCCTGACCGCTATTCGACGGTAAGTGCTTTCACCACGACGGGGCAGGATTCCCAGTCCATCCAGGCAGACCCCAATTTCATCGACCCCGCGGCGGGGGACTTTCACCTGCGCACAGGATCGCCGGCGATCGACTCGGGCACCTCCGCATCGGCCGAATGGCCGGCGGTGGACGCGGACGGTCGGTCCCGCCAGGACGACCCCGCGAGCCCGAACGTGGGCACCGGGCCGGTTCCCTATGCCGACCGAGGCGCTCTGGAATACCTTCCCCTCGGGATCCCGGGCCAGCTCCTGCCCGGCCGCCCGAATCCGTTCAACCCGGAAACGGAAATCGACTACTCGATCGGGACGCCCGGCTTCGTCGAGGTGAATGTATTTGGAATCTCCGGGTCGCTCGTCCGGACCCTGGTCCGCGGCTACGAGGCGCCTGGCGATCACTCGGTTATATGGTTTGGCGACGATGACCACGGCCGGCGTCTACCAAGCGGAACCTATTTCTGCCGGATCCAAGCCGCCGGAGGATTCCGAGAGACTCGAAGGCTCGTTCTCTTAAGATAGATCCGCCGGCCCAACTTCCAAGGCAACAGCACCTTAGAGCGTAGATCGGCCCGCCAACCGCTCATTCGCCCCGTCCCATCGCCCTCGAATCCGGAGCTTGAAAAATGCATCTATGACATATGCCCAAAATGGAATATGATGTGCTCATGCCCCGCTTCGCCAGAACCTCGGACGTCTTCAACGCCGTCGCGGAGCCCCAACGCCGGGCCATCCTCGACTTCTTGGCGAGGGAGGAGCGTTCGGTCGGCGAGGTCGTGGCGGCGCTGCGACTGGCCCAGCCTTCGGTCTCGAAACATCTGCGGGTCTTGCGCGAGGTCGATCTCGTGCGGGCGCGCCGCGACGGCCGACGGGTGCTGTACCGCACGAACGCGGACGCGATCCGACCCGTGCACCAGTGGGCCGCCACGTTCGAGCGTTTCTGGGCTCAGCAGCTCCGCCGGATCAAGGAACGCGCTGAAGCGGCCGGCCGATCGGCGCGCGGGAACGGCGATCGACCGGACAAGCCCGGGAATCGGAATCGGTAGAGGTCTCAACCACCCGCCCACCAGCGGAACCCATCCATCAAAGGAGGAACCCATGGTCCTGCCCGCATCGACCGCCAACGAGCTGACCCTGAACATCACCCAGGAGATCCGGGTCAATGCCCCGCCCGACGCGACGTTCGCCGCGCTGCTCGAGGAGATGGGGCCGCGCAACGAGACAGAGAACGGTCCGATGCCCATGAAGATCGAGGCCCGACCCGGCGGACGCTGGTATCGGGACCTGGGCAAGGACAACGGGCATCTGTGGGGACACGTCCAGGCCATCAAGCGACCCACCCTGCTCGAGATCACCGGACCGCTCTTCATGTCCTTCGCGGCGGTCTCGAATCTGCAATACCGTCTGACTCCCGTGGACGGCGGAACCCTGATCACCTTCAAGCACAGCGCGCTGGGTCTGATTCCGGAGGAGTACAGGACCGGGATGCAGAGTGGCTGGGCACGCCTGCTCGACCGCGTCCGGAAGGCGGCGGAGAAATGATTCGCGGGTGATCCGCAAGACATTCCAGAGCAGATCGAAAGGAGACGAAGCGATGAAGACCATCGAGAAGCTGATGCCGAGCCACAAGATCGTGTCCAGAGAGGAATGGCTCGAGGCGCGCAAGGCGCATCTCGCAAAGGAAAAGGAGTTCACCCGGCTGCGTGATGAGCTCAGTCGGCAGCGGCGTGAGCTGCCGTGGCTCAAGGTCGAGAAGAATTACGTGTTCGACGGCCCCAAGGGCAAGGAGACGCTCGCCGACCTCTTCGACGGGCGTGGTCAGCTCATCGTCTATCACTTCATGCTCGGCCCCGGGTGGAAAGAGGGCTGCAAGAGCTGCTCGTTTGTGTCCGATCATATCGACGGCGCCGTCGTGCACCTCGCCCAACGTGACGTGACGCTGCTGGCGATTTCAAGAGCCCCCCTGCCCGAGATCGAAGCCTTCAAGAAGCGCATGGGCTGGCGTTTCAAATGGGTGTCGTCGTACGGAAACGACTTCAACTTCGACTATCATGTGTCGTTCACGAAGGACGAAATGGCGAAGGGCAAGGTGTACTACAACTACGAAATACAGGAATTTGGGAGCGAGGAAGGCCCCGGCGTCAGCGTGTTCTACAAGGACGGAGCCGGCGACATCTTCCACACCTACTCGAGCTACGCGCGCGGGCTCGACATGCTCGTCGGTGCGTACAACTACCTTGATCTCGTGCCGAAGGGCCGCGACGAGGACGCCTTGAGCTTTACCATGGCGTGGGTTCGGCACCACGACAAGTACGGCGACTGAAGCCGCGAATCCGGACTTCCGAACCAGGTTGGAGGTAGATCACAATGTGTCCAGCGTGCATCGCGTCCGCGACCCTGTTCGTCGCGGGCGCGACCTCGGCTGGCGGTCTGACGGCGCTCGTCGTGAAATCGGTTACCCACCGAGGAGAGAGCCATGTGCAGGAACATCAAGATCCTGTTTAACTTCGACCCTCCCCCTACCGACGAGGAGATCCGGGGAGCCTCGCTCCAATTCGTGAGAAAGCTTTCCGGCTTCAACAAACCCTCGAGGGTGAATGAGGCGGCGTTCCATCGCGCCGTCGAGGAGGTGGCTGCGGCCGCCCGGAATCTGCTGCATTCGCTGGTGACCAGCGCCGAGCCGCGCGATCGCGAGGTCGAGGCCGAGCGCGCCCGCGTCAGAGCCGCCGAAAGGTTCGGGACCTCCTGAGCCTTTCGTCGCGCTAGATCGCCTCGGGCGCCGCGTCGATCACGCCCGCCTCCGCCTCCTCCGCTTCCGGCACCGCGACCCGCTCCCGCGCGTGGGCGACGAGCATGTAGACCGACGGCACCACAAAGAGCGTGAAGAAGGTGCCGATGATCATGCCGCTGACGAGCGTGATGCCGATGCTGTTGCGCGCTCCGGCCCCGGGACCGGTGGCGAATACCAGCGGGAGGTGGCCGAACACCGTGGCCGCGGTGGTCATCAGAATCGGCCGCAACCGTGTCCCCGCGGCCTCGATGACTGCGCGGAGCTTGTCCAGTCCCGTCTCTCTAAGATGGTTCGCGAACTGGACGATGAGGATTCCGTTCTTTGCCACCAGCCCGACCAGGGTGATGAGCCCCACCTGGCTGTAGATGTTCAGCGTCGTAAGGCCCATGAACGAGAAGAATAGAGCCCCGCTGATGGCCAGCGGTGCCGAGCCCGCGAGGATGACGAAGGGATCGCGGAAGCTCTCGAACTGAGCCGCGAGCACCAGGAAGATCAAGACCGCCGAGAGGAGGAAGATGCCGAGAAACCGGCTGCCCTCGGTCCGCAGTTGGCGCGATTCGCCGGCGTAATCGATGGTGAAGCCCTGGGGGAGGATTCCCTTCGCCTCGACCTCCAGGAAACGCAGCGCCTGATCCAGCGACACCGACGGCGGGATGACCCCCTGGATCCGGACCGCGTTGAGCTGCTGGAATCGCTTGAGCTCCCGCGGCTCGGTGGTGGTCCGCAGGCTTGCGAACGTCGAGAGCGGCACGAGCTTGCCTTCGGTTCCGGTGACGTAGATGTCCTTGAGCTGATCCGGGGTGAGGCGCTCGCTCCGCTTCACCTGGGGAATCACCTTGTAGCTCCGCCCCTGGATGCTGAAGCGATTGACGTAGTTTCCACCCAGGAGCGTTGAGAGATCCCGTCCTGCCTGGCTCATCTCGACGCCCTGGGACCGCACCTTGTCCCGGTTGAACACCACTTCCGCCTGGGGCTGGTCGAACTTGAGATCCGCGTCCGCATACATGAACAACCCGCTCCTGAATGCCTTTCCCACGAGCTGGTTGGCGAACGCGACGAGCTCTTCCGGCTCGGCCGTCGAGGCGATCACGAAATCCACCGGGAAGTCCCCGCCGCCCGGCAACGCGGGCGGGATGAGCGAAATGACGCGGATCCCGGGGATCTGCGAGAGCCCGGCGGCCGCCTCCATCTGGAGTTGCTCCGCGGTCTTCTTTCGGTCGCTCCAAGGCTTGGTCACCATCCCCCCGAACCCGCCGGTTGGAAACACGAGCTGGAAGGTGTTCTTGTATTCTGGGAACGACCGGTAGACACGCTCGACCTGCGACGCGTAGAGCTTGGTCTGGTCGAGGGTGGAGTTCGGCGCCGCCTGGATCACCCCGAAGACCACGCTCTGATCCTCGTTGGGCGCCAGCTCCCGCTGGGAGAACAGGTAGAAAGGCACGATCAGCGCCACGACGATCGCCCACAGAACGTAGACGACCGGCCGGTACTGGAGCGTCCCTTCCAGGGTCCGCTTGTAGGATTCCCGAATGCCGTCGAATCGACGATTGATCCATCCCGCAAAGCCGCGCTCCGTATCGCCGGCGCGGAGGAGCTTCGATCCCATCATCGGGGAGAGCGTGAGCGCCACGACTCCGGACACGATCACGGCCCCGGCGAGCGTGAACGCAAACTCGCGGAACAAGGACCCCGTCAGCCCGCCTTGGATGGCGACCGGCGTGTAGACCGCGGCCAGCGTGATGGTCATCGCGATGACGGGGCCGATCAGCTCGCGCGCCGCGTCGATCGCCGCCCGGAAGGGGCTCGCCCCGGTACGCAGGTGCCGCTCGACGTTCTCGACCATGACGATCGCGTCGTCGACCACCAGCCCGACGGAGAGGACGATGGCAAGCAGGGTGAGCAGATTGATGGTGAAGCCGGCCGCCATCATCAGGAATACCGCGCCGATGAGGGAGACCGGGATCGCCACGACCGGGATGATCACCGCTCGAAGCGATCCGAGAAACAGGAAGATGACGAGAATCACGATGAGCAGCGTCTCCGTCAGCGTCTTCAGTACCTCGTGAATGGCGCTCTGGATGTACTCGGTCGAGTCGTAGGGAATCCCCAGCTTCATCCCGACCGGAAGCTGCGCCTGGATGCCGGGCATGGCGTCGCGGACCCGGCGGATCACTTCCAGCGAGTTGGCGGTGGGAAGCACCCAGATGCCCATGAAGGTGGCCCCCTGGCCGTCGAAACGGACGTCCTGCTCGTAGTTCTCGGCGCCCAGGGAGACATCCGCGATATCGCCGAGCCGGACGACGGTTCCCCGGTCCTCCTTCACCACGAGGCGACGAAACTCATCCGCGGTCTGGAGGTCGGTGTTGGCCACGAGGTTCACCGAGACCATCGACCCTTTCGTCTGCCCCAGCGTGGAGAGATAGTTGTTCTGCGCGAGCGCGTCGCGCACCTGGGACGGCGAGATGCCCATGGCCGCCATCTTCTCGGGCTTGAGCCAGACCCGCATGGCAAACGTGCGGCCGCCGAGGATATCGGCGCGCTGCACTCCCTCGATCGCGCTCAGCTTGGGCTGCACGACACGCGTCAGGTAGTCGGTGATCTGGTTCTGGTCGAGGTCCTTGGAGGAGAATCCGATGTACATCGCCGCGAACCGATTGTCCGCGGTCTCCAGCTCGATGACCGGCGCCTGGGCCTCCGGCGGGAGGTCGTTCCGCACCTGCGCCACCTTCGCCTGGATCTGGGTGAGCGCGGCGTTCGTGTCGTAATTGAGCTTCAGATGCACCGTGATCGTGCTCACGCCCTGGGCGCTGGACGATTCGATGTAATCGATGCCGTCGGCGCTCGCGATCACCCGCTCCAGGGGCGTCGTGATGAACCCACGCACCAAGTCGGCGTTCGCGCCCACGTAGGCCGTCGTCACCGTGACGATCGCGATATCGCTTCTGGGATACTGCCGCACGCTCAGCGAGCGGATCGATTGGAGCCCGGCAATCAGGATGACCAAGCTCACGACCATCGCCAGGACCGGCCGCCGGATGAAGAGATCGGTGAATTTCATCAGCTGTCCTCCGGCTTCGGCGCGGGATCGTTGCCCGGTCGGATCTTGTTGTTGACCAGGACCGATGCGCCGTTGCGCAGCTTGAAGACCCCGGAGGTCACAACCTCTTCGCCCTGCTTGAGGCCGGAGACGACCGCGACCTGGTCGCCGCGCCCGCTCCCCAGCTTCACGAACCTCTGCTGCACGCCGCGATAGGTCTTGCCGTTCGGACCCTTGAGGTCACCCACGACGAAAACCGAATTCCCATAGGGCGCGTAGCTGACGGCCGTGGCCGGAAGCGCGATCACGGGATCGCTGGTGCCGAGCCCGGCTTCCACCTCCACGAACATGCCGGGGCGCAGCCTGCCGTGGGGATTCCGGAAGACCGCCTGGATCTGGACGTTTCGGGTGGCCTCGTCCACCACGGAGTTGATGGCCGTGACCGTGCCGGCGGGAACCGCGACCGCGATACTGTCGGTCGCCACGTGGACTTCGGCCCCTCGTTTCAGCACGCCGACTTCCTGCTGCGGCACGGAGAAATTCACGTAGACCGGATCCATCGACTGCAGGGGTGCCACGGCGGCGCCGCCTTCCAGGTACTGGCCGAGGTTGACCTGGCGAATCCCGAGGATTCCCGCGAAGGGAGCCCGGATCTCCTTGCGCTCGATCGAGGCTCGAATCTCCCCCACGCGGGCCTCCGCCTGCTTGGCCTCCGCGGCGAGCCGGTCGTACTCCGCCTGCGCGATGACGCCCTTCTGCAGTAGTTGGCGCGACCGCTCGAAGTCCAGGTTCGCGAGGTCGCGCTGAGCCTCCGCGGCGGCCAGCTGCGCCCGCTCCTGGCGCGTATCGAGGCGCACGAGCAAATCACCCTCGCGGACGCTCTTGCCGGAATCGAAGGCAATGCTCTCGACGATCCCGGGCAGGTCCGCGCTCACCGTGACGCCCTGAACCGCTGCCACGGTCCCGATCGCGTTCAGCGTCGCCGGCCACTTCTGCTCGCCGGCGACGATCGTCGTGACCGCCTCGGGAGGCGGCTGGTAGGAAGACCCCTGCGCGATGGCCGCGCGGATCTGGAGAACCTTCACCAAGCCGATGGTCCCGATGAAGACGACCATCACAGCAAGCATGAGCAACATTCGCCTTTTCATGAGTTGCCTCCTTAACGTGACGTACCGCCAACCTCGATACCGCGATCTTCGATCAGAGAACCGGTTGCGCGTGCCATCTCGGTGCGCGCCGTCCGGTAGTCGGTGAGGGCCGAGATCTCGTCGAGGCGCGCGCGTGATAGATCGTTTTGGCGCGTGAGCACCAGGAAGTTCGTCGAGAGCCCCGTGTCGTATCGGTCGCGCTCGGCCGAGAGCTGGACCTCCGCCGCTTCACGGCCGGACCGGGCCGCTTCGATCCTCTGGCCCGCCGTCTCCAATGCGGCCGCAGCATCGAGGACCTCGGCGCGGATCGCCTTGCGGACGCGGGCCAGATCGGCTTCGGCCTGTCGCTCGACGTGCCGCGCCACCGCGGCGTTTCCTCGGGCCGCGCGGTTGCCGATCGGAAGCCCCAGCACAAGCGCCACACGGGCGGCGTCGAAATCACCCCGGCCAAGCGACTCGAACGACTTCGCGAAATCCCCGTCCAGTTCGGATGGGAGGGTTCCAGCTGGCCCTCCTGGATTCCGGGAGCCCGCGATGCCGAACCGGTCATAGGAAACGACCGCATCGAGGCTCGGCCAGATTCCGTCGCGGGCGAAAGCGGTCTCGGCGCGCCGCCGCTTCACGACGGCGTCTGCGATCGTGAGCTCCGGCCGGCCCGCGAGCGCGCGTTCGAGAGAGGCCGGGATGTCCACCGGGACGACCTCCACGTTCGCGTCCTCCCCCGGAGCGAGTTGTTGATCCCAGAGCGCGTCCCCCGCGCCGTCCAGGATCAGGAGCTTCAGCGCGTTCTCCGCTCGCGAAAGAGCCTCCCTCGAGGCCAGAAGCTCCCCGCGCCGCCGCTCCAGCTCGGCCCGGGGTTGAGCTAGCTCCGTTCGGGGTGCCGAGCCCGTCTCGACGCGGGATTGCGTTTCCCCGAGCTGCTCTTCCGCGAGCCGCACCGCTTCCTCGCGCACCTCGACCCCCCGCCGGGCCGCCACCAGCGCCCAGTAGGATCGCTCGACCGCCGCGACCGTCTCGGTGATCGCGCGCCGGAGCGAGGCGCTGGCGCCTTCGCGCCCCGCCTTGGCGACGCGCACGGACAGCCGAGCCGCGTCGGTGCCGCGGTCGCGCAGCAGGGGCTGGCGCAGCTGCAGGCCCACCCGCGTGCCGTACGCCGGCGAAAGAAGGGCCAAGCCTTCATCGATCTCGCGCGCGCCGCTCGCCCTGAGCAAGAGCGCGCCGCCTGTGGGAAGAAGCTGTTGGATCGACAGGCCGGCTTCGGCCGATTCAAATTTGGGCCCGATCTCGGCGGGCGACGTGCCTGAGAAGGAGGAGTTCACGGGCTCCGTAGACCTCGACCAGCCGCCGTTCAGCTCGACCAAGGGATCGTAGGCGCCGTTCGCTCCGGTCACCGCGGCCTTCGACGCTGCGAGCGACTCGCGCTCTATCAGCAACCCCTCGTTCCTCTGGAGCGCCAAGCGGACCGCTTCATCCAGGGTCAAACGATGCTCGGCGGCGGTCGCGACCTCCGCGCGCAAAGCCAGCGCCAGGAGAGCTGTCACCGCGAGGATTCGCTTCAGGCTCGCGAGCTTCACCTGACACCTCGTTGGAGATCGGCCTTCTGAAGCCGCGCGTCGATCGCCTTCGCGAAGCGCGCCAGCTCGTTGGGATCGAGGCACGCGAGCGACCTCAGCTCACAGGGGTTCAGCTCCATGCCCCTTTGAGCCAATTCCAGCAATGTGGCTCTTGGATCCGCCATGAACCGGCGACGCAGCGCCTCGTCGGTTGCCAGCACACCGATAATGCGTTCGACATAGAGTTGACTCATTTTGTTCTCCTCCCGCCGCGGCCTTATCTCAAGAGACGTGCCAAACCGTGATGGGAGGGGAAAGGCCGAGTGTTTCCATTGTGCCCGCGGAACTTGTGGCGTCGCAGGTGAGCCCGAGCGGGCGCGAGGAATGCCGGAGTACCTGTCGAGAAATCGACAGAGCGCGGATTAATAAGCGGGATCTTCGGCCGGTGGCGCGTTCCCGATCTGAGCGGGATCGCCGGGTCGACGCCGGGCCTCTGAGGCCCGGCGTCTGGGGGGGCGAATGGAGGGAATTGCCTGAGGCGGATTGCTGGAGAGGACTAGAACCTGTACGAGAGACCGAGCGTGCCGCGCTCCATCCAGATCTCGTCCGCTCCCTTAGAATTGGAGAGACCGGCGGCGCCATCCGAGGGAAACGCAACGAACTCACGCAGGTCCGCGCGCAGCGCCCACCGCTCGGTGAGCCCGTAGGTCGTGCCGGCCCCGAAGTTGACCGCGAACGCGGTCTCCGACTTGGCCAACTGGGGCAGGCGATCGGCGTCGGTGTTGGAGAGGAATGTGACCGCTCCCGCGCCGGCCGCCAGGTAGGGCGTCCAATTGCGGGTCGGGAAGTCGGCTCGCAGGTTGGCCTGATAGGCGAGAACGTCCGGACTCTTCCGATCCTGGCTCGTGCCCGATCCCAGGTCCACGCTCTGCGTGACCGGAATCATCCACGTGAACTCCCCCTCGGCCGCCAGCCTCGCGGACAGGCGGTAGCTCACGGTCGCGACCGCGGGGATGTTGAGGAAATGATCGGGGATCGCCGTGTCGTTCTCGTTCAGGGCCTGAATCCCTCCCATGAGCGAGACCTCGGTCCGCGGTCCCAAGCTGCTCTCCTGCGCCCCGGCATTGGATGCCGCGCCGAGCACGAAGAGCGAAGCGACTGCCGCACCGATGGCGACCCGTGTGTACCTTCTCCTGATCTTCATGGCACTCCTCCTTGACGGAACGCGACGGCGCGGCGCCGAGCGACGGATGCGCCAAGCATGCCGCCCATCGCTTCCTCTGCTCGCTCGTATCTCAAATGGCGTGCCAACCGCCCGGCCGGGAAGCGCGGCGCGCGGGACTCCGTGCGTTGGCGGGAGTTGTAGTGTCCGTGTCGTGATTCAGGAGGCTGCGGGGATGTCGTGTATGTTGCGGAGGAATCGACAGGCTGTCGGTTTCTCAGCGCCTGCCCAGGGGTGCCGTGGTCGAGGCCCAGCCAGCGTACGCGGTCACGCGGCCGCAGCGGATCGCGGAGGCTCCCCTTCGTTCTGCAGGGAGATCGGATCTGGAATTTCGAGATAGGTGTTCTCGCCCGCGCCGTCCCGAGCTTCCGACCAAATCTTGCCTCCGTGAGCTGCCATGATCTCTCGGCACAGTGCGAGCTTCAGCCCGGAGCTTCTGACCTCTTGCCCCGCGTGAGCGACGCCGGAGCCGCGCGTGGTCACCGAAAGGAGCGGACCCCGCTCCGACCTGCCGAGGGTAACGGTGACGGTGGCGCCTGGGCCGGACCATCTGGCGGCGTTCGTCAGGACATGCCGTACCACCTGCGTGAGCGCCTCTCGGTCCATCCAGCCGCTCGTCGGCCCGCACGGACCCGCTTCAAGTCCGATGCCGCGCGACTGAAAGAGCGGGCGCACTTCATCCACGACCCGAAGGACCACGGCATCCACCGGCGCTGAAGCAAAGCGGAGGACGCGCTTCCCCGCCTCGAAGTTGGCGAGGTCGACGAGATCGTTGAGCAGATCGAGGAGCCGTCTTCCGCCCTCCTCGATCATCTTGTAATACCGGGTTGCCTTCTCCGGCGTCAGGGAGGCGGCCCTCCCTCCTCCCAGCTCCGCGAAGCTAAGGATCGCGTGAAGCGGGGTCCGCATCTCGTGAGACATGCCCGCGAGAAACTCACTCTTCGCGCGCGACGCCGATTCGGCCCTGTCCTTCTCCCTTTGGAGACCCCGAAGAAGATCGAGCGTAGGCTCGGTCACCGCGCGCTGGAGCTGGAGCATGAGCAGAAGAATCAGGAGCGCGGAGCCCGCGCAAATCACGGCCGTCGCAACGAGGAATGAAGTCGAGTCCCGGTGGAGATCGTCCAGGCCGGCCTCCAGACGAACGGTGCCGAGAGGTTGACCCTCGAACCTGATCTCTTGGGTCACGCCGATCGCGGCCTGGTCGGGATCCTGGGCGGAGGCGGACCGAAAGGACTTCGCGGATCTCCCACCGCTGCCTTGGACATAGGACGCGAGGACCTGGCTCCGATCGTCGCGAAGCACCGCCCTGCGGATCCCGGGATTGGCGGCGAGCGCACCCAGAACAGCCTCGGCGCCCTTTCGGTCCCCGACGCGCATGGCCAACACCGTACTCGAACCGACGATGCGGGCGGTCGCGAGGAGCTCCCGCTCCACGGCGCTGCGGCGCAGGTGCTTCTCATAGGAAAGTGACGCGACGCACGACAGGAGAAGGGCCGGAAGCACGGCCATGGCGACGGCCCCCAGCAGCCTCTGCCGAATGGGAAGATCTCGGATACGGATCACTCGGATGGCTCCTTCGCCGCCTAGGCGGCCCGCCGATCCCCGGGGTTCGGGTCCTCGGGATTCGACGTCTGGATGGAGGGAGCGTCCGTGGTGGGGTGCTGTCCCGCCACTTGAAAGCGAAGAATGAACGCCGTCCCGCGCCCTTCCTCGCTTTCCACGCGAATCGCTCCCTTGTGGGCCTGCATGATGCCGAACGTCACCGCCAGGCCGAGCCCTGTCCCCTTGCCCGCAGGCTTGGTTGTGAAGAAGGGCTCAAAGATGCGGGCCTGGACGGCCCGTGGGATGCCGGGTCCGTCATCTTGGACGGAGAGCTCGATGAAGCCGTGATCCTGGATCGCCGCCTTGATCTCGACCGTTCCGTGGCCGCGGGACTCCATGGCCTGCTCCGCGTTGAGAATGAGATTCATCAGAACCTGCTGGATCTGGTTGGCGCTGCCGTGGATGAGCGGCAGGTCCGGCGGAATCGCGGTTTCGAGCGTGATGTTGTGCAGGCTCAGCTCGTGATGGAGGATCGCCTCGGTGTCCGCGACCACCTTCTCGAGCGCGATCGGTTCGGGCTCCAGGTTCTCCTGCCGCGCGAACTTCAGCAAATTGTCGATGATCGTGCGGCACCGTTTCGTTTCCTTCTCGAGAATCGCGAACGTTTCGAGGAGCGGATCGTCGGCGGAGAGGGAGCGCGATGTGAGCTGGATCATGCCCTGAATTCCGGCGAGAGGGTTCTTGACCTCGTGGGCGATCCCTGCACCCAGCTGGCCGAAGGCCGCCATCTTCTCCGACTGAATCAGCCGGGCCTGAGCCTCCTTCAGGGCTTGATCCCGGCCGTGGAGCTCGGAGGCCATTTGATTGAACGAGCCGGCCAATTGCCCCATCTCGTCGCGGCTCGGCACGGCGACTTGGACGTCGAAATCGCCGTGCCCGATCGAATGAGCGGCGCGCGTCAATTGACTGAGAGAGCGCGTCATCTGAGTCGACCAGATGAGGCTGGCGACCGCCACCAGGATCAGGAGGCCGAGCGCCAGGAAGATGAGGTTCGTGAGCAGGTTCCGGAGGGCGAAGTAGGCGGCCGACTTTGGAATCTCCGCGCCGGCCCGAAGACCGCCGATCCCGACGTTTGCGATTCCGCTGATCATCGATCTTCCGTCGCGCTCGGTCTCCTTCACGACGGCGAGGCTTCCGGGGACGAGCGGCGGAAGCCAGCTGAGTCGCTCTCGAGAAGCCGCCCGCCTTGCATCGATGTCGCTCACAATGCGTCCGTCGACATCCGCGAGAAATACATCGAATGCGCTCGAGCTTCGTCCGAGCGCGAGCGATCGGTTCAGATCCACGGCGCCCACAAGCACAAGGGGAGGCCGGCCGGCCGGCCGAGGGATCCGGACGGCCATCGTCGAGACAGGGAGAGAGCTCGAGATGGCCGAGTTGCGAACGTAGAGGCTCCCTGCCCGGATCGAATCGAACGGGATCGCGTACTTCGCGATCGCCGCGAGGAATGAGGCCCGGCTCAATCCCGCCGCGTTCGTCGCCACGCTGTCCAAGAGCAACCCCGCCTCCCTGCGGCCCTCGAAGACGCGCAGGGCTACGAGTCCCTGCGTCCTGGCGAAGAGCTGCCTCAGGGCTGCGCCACGTCGTTCGGGAAGAATGTTGGAAGCGTCCAGAACGCGGCCGGCCGTGACGAGCTGGTCCCGGCAGACCGAGAGACGCAGGTTCGCCTCTTCCGCCGCATGAACCGAGACAATGGAGACCAGATCCTCGACGTACGCGACCTTGTCCGCGTGGAACATGCGCGCCATCGTGAACGTGATGAGACTCACCACCGTCGTCACGGCGATGAGCACGCTGAGGAGGATCTTGAATCGAAACGTTACACGGATCTGCGACGACATACCGGACGCCCCACGTATCAGAACTTCGCCAGCAGCACTTGGCTCCAATAGGAGCTGTGTCCCGCCGGATCCACGGCTTCGACGAGAAGCACATTGGCGCCGGCCTTCAAATGAATCTCGGCCTCGAAGGAACCCTCTCGATTCACCTCGACCCGCTGAGCCATGACGTAGACTCGGGCACGCGGATCGGCGTGTCCGTGCACTACGTACCGCGAGCCGTCGATCTGCGCGGGAGGCGCCTCGACCTGGAGGGGCAGAAGCCCTTCCTCTCGAGTCACCGCCAATCTCCGGGTCGCCGACGGCACCCCCTCGATCTCATCCTGGATCGCCGCGACGTTCCAATGGTAGGAACCGACCGCGAGGCGCCCCCACGTGAGCGACGGGGTCGTGACAATCTCGTCGAGCACGGGCTCGCGGAATGCCGGGTCCTTGGCCGCCCGAATGCGATATCGGTCCGCGCCCTCGATCGGCGTCCAGCGAAACGTAACGCGCGGAGGGAGATCGAGGTACGGAACGGAGGTCTCATCGGCGGGCTCCTCAACCGCTGGGGCCCTCGGGATCGGTCGCGGCTCCAGGAGTTCCCCGCCGGGGTCCACACGGCTGAACTGGCTCGGACCGACGAGGACTCGCCGCCCGTTGGCCGCCAGCTCCAGACTTCCGTCGAGTACGGCAACGGACGCCGATCGGTCGCTGCGAACGCCGATCCGGAAATCGGCCTTCCCGCCGGGCGCGGACTTCAAGAGGGCGCGGCCCGCGGGAATCTCTACGGAAATCGGCTCCTCTCCTGATCCCCGGATCTGAGCCAAGAGATTTCCTTGCAGCAGGACGAGCCCCCGCGGCGATTCGATCGGATCCGAGCCCAAGTGCAGGCCGCTCACGACGACCAAGGCGTTCTCCTCGAGCTGCACCCCGACCGCGCGTCCGAAATCGATCGACGCACGCCCGGCGGGGCCGGTCTGGACAGCGTCTCGATCGTGAAGCTCGAGGCCGGACGCGGCCGGGCTCCAGGCGATCTGGCCCGCCAGGCGGCGTTTGACGTCCCGGCGTCTGACCGTGAGCTTCGCGACCGAGGACGAGGCGGACTCGATGGGATCGAGCAGCCCCGCTCCGAGCCCAAGGTTCGACGCATCCCGCTGGCCGGTCAGGCGAACGCCGGCCATGAGCGTGCGCAAGTCGTCCCCGGGTGGAAACGCGACGCTGAGAAAAGCCAGGAAGCCGGAGAAGCATGCGAGCGTCATGACGATCGCCACAAGTACCTCGAGCAGGAGCTTCCCAATGCCCGAGAGCCTTGAGCGACCGGTGACCTCACCCGGTCGCGCGGCGGGATGCGGAGCCACCTCAGTAGCGGCTCTGGGCACGGAGGAACCACCCATGCGAGCTCTCGGGACCGGTCTCGAGCGGGTCGCCGGAGAAGCGCGTGAAGTTGTACCCGACCCCGAGACGGAAGTACTGCGCAGGGTCCCATGAGACTTCGTTCAGCCACCCTGCGCGGCTGTCCCCCGCCTCGCGCTGCGCCAGGACCCGGTACTCGACTCCGTAGCGGAAGGGTTTCCGCACCGAATATTCCAGGCGCTGAGCCCACAGCACGCTCTGCGCCGCGCCGGCCGGCGAGACGCCTCGAGCGTCCCTCCGTGTGCGCGCCGCCGCCTTCCCGACCCAGTCCATTCCGGGGAGGATTCGCACGGTGGCCTCGAGCGCGATCACGCCGAGCGTCGTTTCCGTGAGGGTCGTATCGCCCGGAGCCGAGAACCGCCGGTCTTCCAGGCGGGTCCAACGAGCGAGACTCTCCACGCGATCCGAGCGGGGCGGCCGGAACGCGATTCCGATGCTCCGCTCCTCGTACCGTGCCGGAGTGAGGTTCGCGGCGCGATCCCTGGTGAAACTCAGGCGGTAGTCACCCCGCAGGGAGACCCCGGCGACGAGGCTCCACTCGAGCTGGCTCGAGGTGAGCACTTGCCGTTGTCGGCCGGCGGCCCCGTCGACCCGATACTCGCCGCGGGTCGTGGCGACGACCGGGAGCCGCCCCCGGTAGCTGAGGTCGGAAGAAAGCGCACCCCTCGGCCCGCCGCCGGCCGAGCGGTCGCCGGCTGAGTGCTCCCCGCTCACGCGTAAGAGCAGCCCGGAGGCGTGGCGCCAGCCCTGCTCGAGACCCACGACCGACTGCGTGCGCGTCTCATCGGCACCGCGCAGCCAGCGGTACTCGCTGTATGTCCGACCCATCGTCCCCAATGCGGATTGGACGCCGAGGAGCGTCGAACCGGACGGCAATCCCCTTCCATCGGTCCGCTCCTCGCGAAGGTAGAGGTGCTTTCCGGCCACCGTGAGCGCAGCGCCTCCTTGGAGGGCTCGCCCTGTCGTGCCGTCCGAGCCCCGCAATTCGAGCGCGAGGGAGGGCATCGGCAGCCACTCCACCCCCAGCGAGGTGCGGTGATCGAGCGGACCCGAGAAGGTCTGCTGCCGCTCGGCGGTCGTCCGGATGCGGGGGGCCGGGCGCCACCAGAGCCGGGCGGCGCCGGTTCGCACCGTGGGCACCTCCACGTCCACGCTCTCCACGGCGCGCTGCTCGAATTCCGACGCGACGCCGAACGGGCCGGCATCGCGCCGCCATTGAACTCCCATGAGGCTCGCGTGCCGAACCGCCCCGCTGTCGCTGGATCCGACCCCGAGCCGCCGCTCACCGTCGTATCGGGCCCCCCACTCGCCCCATCGGCCGGCCCCAAACGCGAGCCGTGCCCCGTGGCGGTCGAAGCCCAGGCCCCCGGGATCATTGGTGCCCGCGAACCCGGGCTCCGAGCGCCGGACATAGCCGCTGAGCTTGACGCGACCGGGCCGGCGGAACCACTCGCCGACGTCGAGATCTGCCGCCACCTTCCATGCGTCTCCGCGGCGCGCCACCGCGGAGTCCGGCTCCGCGAAGGACAGGCCTCCGTCCGCGCTCACGAACGCTCCGCCGGCCCGTCCCCGGCTCTGCGCGACCTCCCCCACGATCCGGGCGTGCGAGCCGAGCGTGACATCGGCGTCGCCGCTCCAGAGTCGGTAGGCGCCGGCCCTGGCCTCGTCACGCAGGAAAGTTCCGCCCACGGCGAGAAATGGAGCGATGGTCTGCCGGAGACGACCGCCGACGGCCGCGCGCTCTCCGATCGATCCGCGAGTCTCGTACTCCGCTTCGATCGTCACCGGGTGACCGTGAAGCTGGTCGCCGTTCACGAGCGAGCCGTCATCCCAGACGCTGGGAATCGGCCGCATGAAGAGGAGTCGTCCCTCGGCCTCCTTGGCGAGGAAGTCGCCGCCGCGCTGCTGCCCGACCCGTGCGAGCAGGAGCCCGGTGTCCCGGTCGCGGACCAGGAGGGACACCTGGATGCTTCCCTCGAGAATGTCGCGATGGCTCAGGTAATAGAGGGAACCTCCCGTTGCGCGAATCTCGTCCCGCACGTGCACGTAGCGCGCCGCGGCGCCGAAAGCGGTGAGCGAGGCCCCTGGGGTGAGCGAGGCACCTGGCTTCGGCGAGTCGGCGCGACGCCCCAATTGGACCTGGGCGCCGTAGAGGGTCCGATGGAATGCAGCCAGCTCCACGTCGTCGATGGCGATCGGAAAATCCCCAACGGAGGCTCGTAGCGCCTCGCCCTCGACAGCCAGGAAGAAGCGCCCACCGCCGGGCGCGCCGTACGCGACGGCGCTGGAGTCCCCGTAGACGGGGTAGAGATGATCGGGGTCGAGGTTGACAATTAGCCGGTCGCGGCCCGCGTCGTCAAGATTGCTGAAGAGCGACCCGAACTCTCTGCGGCGGGAGTCGAACGCCGAGGTGACCAGGTAGCGGCCGGCGATCCAACCCTTCAGGTGATACGCGAGGCGCCCCTCCGTCCAGACGCCCTCGCGGCCGCCGGCTTCGCGGATGGCGGCACCCGTCGTCTTTCCGAGGACGCCGTCGGCCAGCGCGACGAGGAAGAGGCGCTTCGATCGAACCTCGATCGGTCGATCGATCTCCCCGCGGTGTCCCTCTGCATCCTCGACGGCGATCTTCAAAGTGCTCGCCCCTTCCGGAAACGTTACCGTTCCGGAAAAGGCCCCGTCCGGGTCGACGTGGAGCGACTCCGCGTTCGCCCATACGCGATTTCCCGCCTGGGTCAGGCCGGAGAGTTGCAGCTCGCGACTCGAGAGGACGGATTCCGCCGGCGGCAGGGCCACACTCATGCCAGGGATGCGCTCCACGACCACCACGTCCCCTCCCTCCTCCGCGTGGTCGAGGACCCGGACCGGCAGGTTCGCCACGCGAAGCGTCCCGGTAGGACCTCGAATCACGAGGGCGATGCCGTTCTCTCCGATATGCAGCGGAACACCTTTGCTGAATTCCCCGGCCTGAGAGACGGGAACCACGACCCCGTCGACTTCGACCCGATTCCCAGGGTCGGTCCGACCTGAAACCAGGACGTGGGCGGCGTCCCGTTCCCGTTCCGCCGCTCCGAGACCCGCCAGCCGTGGGAGGTCGCCCGCCCCGCGCGACCCGACGGTGACACCCGGCGCCTTTCCGCCGTAGGGGACCCTCACCTCGCCGCGGGGCTCGAGGATCTCGAGACGGGGGAGCCGAACGCGTGCGCTGGCCGTCCGCCCTTGCCTGTCGCTCAAGGTCACCGCCAGCGTGTCCCCCGGTGGCAGCGGCACCGCGGAGGAGAATCGCCCTGCGGAATCGACGGGGACGGAGAGCTCGCCAATGCGCGCTGAGGCTTCACCGCGGTACACGTCGTAGAGGCGCGCCCGCCGGATTTCGGTGGTCTGACCGTGGATCTCGATGCGGCGATTGATCTCGCGACCCTCGGGCGTCGCGTTGCTCGCCACGGGACGCTCCTCTCCAAAGGCGCGCACAACGAATCGCGGGCGGGGAATCCGCTCCCGCTCGACGAGGTAGCGGACCGCTGCATCGGCGCGGGCCTGCGAAAGCGCAAGGTTGCCGGCCGCGGTGCCTACGGAGTCGGTGTGTCCCTCCACAATCACCGTCTCCGATGGGGAACGCCGAAGCGTCTTCGCGAGCCCGGCGAGGGCATCCCTGGCGGCAGGATTGAGCACCGCGCGGCCGGCCTCGAAGGAGTCGCCGGTCAGCGTCATCGCGATCGATGTGTGTCGATCGACACCGAAGGCGCGGCAGGGCCCTCGTATTTCCAGACCGTCCACATACGTGACCCGAAGCTGATACTCGTAGACCTCGCCTCCCTCGAGTTTGGATGACCCCGATCCGGTCCCGTCCCAAGGGCACCTCCGCGGTGGCGCTCCATGTCCATTCGTCGACCACAAGACCCCTCCCCGCTGGTCCCGTACGTCGAGGGCCCATTCGCGAACGGAGGATGTGTCGCTTGCATCGAGCGCGAAGACGACAGGCTCCCGGAGGCGGTCCCCGTCGAGGCGCAGCACCTCGTCCAGCTCGCTGCTTGAGAGACGCGCGTCGGCGGTGCGGAGGCGTACGCCCACTCCGTTTACGACCAGGGCGGCGCGGAGCGCGTTTCCGGCGACGATCGCGCTTCGTTCCACTTCGCCGGTCACGAGCGCGAGCCCGCTCACGGGGGGGCGGCCGATCTCCACCGAGTCCCGTTGGAAGAACACTCCGAACCGGATCGACGAAAGCAGCCCCGGCGAGACGTAAGCGACGGGTGAGGTCTCGGTCGTGGCGGTGGCGGGCATTCCGAGTCGCTCCAGATCAAGCTTCACGACACGCGGCCCCGGGTCGACGTCGGGAACGTGGAACCGTCCCTCGGCGTCCGTTCGAACCGTCGTCCCATCGTCTAGGATCACTGGAGCTCCGGGCAACCCCTTCTCGTCTGGACCCTGAAAGCCGTCTCGATTGGAATCCTCGAAAACGCGGCCCACGATCGTGCCGCGAGAGAGAAAAGCGTCCTCGGCCACTTCGACGTTTGCCTCGGCTCGGTTCGAGGCCTCGCAGGTGGAGCATCCAGCGAAGGCGACCGCCCCATCCAGGTACGTGCCCGGCGTCGCGCTCGCGCCCGGCACGAGCATCCAGCTCAGGGTGAGATATCCGGGCTCACCCGGCCCCGCTTGTCCGTCTCCGTTCAGATCGACAAAGGCCGCCAGGGTGTCCAGAGCAAACCGCTGGACACGCGAGCCGGAGGGATCGGCGATCGGGCGCCCGTCACGCACCGAGGTGCCGGCGAGGTATCCGAAACGCGGAGGCAGCTCGTGCTGGATTTCGACATTTGTCAGGTTCACCGACAGGCGATTCCGAATTTCCAAGGTGTAGCGTATCGTCTGACCGGATTCGATCCGAGGTCGCTCAGGCGACAGCCGGAGGTCGACCGCGAAGCTGGTGTCGTCGTCCAGGTTGATCACTCCCACGTCCGCGGCGTTCATCCCGTTGTAGCCCGCGTCCGTGCTGGTGGCCGGCGCCGTCACGATCGTGTACGCCGCGTTCCCGTCCGCGACGAAGTCGTCCACCCCCGTCACCGTCACCGTCTGCGCCGCGTTCCAGCTCCCCGGCGTGAACGTGAGCGACCCCGGAGCCACCGTCCCCTCGCTGGCATCGCTCGAGGAGAGCCCGATCGTCACGTTCCCCGTTGGCTGGGTGTTGAGCGCCACCGTGAACGTCGCGGTCCCAGCCCCCTCCGTCGTCGTCAGGCCGGAGGTCGGCGACACCGTGATCCCGCCCGTGTCGTTATCGGTATTCGTGACCGTTACGTCCGCGGGGTTCAGCCCGTTGTAGCTCCCGTCCGTGCTGGTCGCCGGCGCCGTCACGATCGTGTACGCGACCGCACCGTCCACTCCGAAGTCGTCCACCCCTGTCACCGTCACCGTCTGCGCTATGTTCCAGTTGCCCGAAGTGAACGTCACCGAGGCCGGAGCCACCGTCCCCTCGCTTAGATCGTTCGACGAAAGCCCGATCGTCACATTCGCCGCGGGCTGGGTGTTGAGCGCCACCGTGAACGTCGCCGTCCCGCCCGATTCCGTCGTCGTCAGGCCGGAGGTCGGCGACACCGTGATCCCCGCCGTGTCGTCATCCGTATTCGTGACCCCCACGTCCGCGGGGTTCAGCCCGTTATAGCTCCCGTCCGTGCTGGTCGCCGCTGCAGTCACGATCGTGTACGCGACCGCTCCGTCGACCCCAAAGTCGTCCACTCCCGTCACCGTCACCGTCTGCGCCGCGTTCCAGTTCCCCGAAGTGAACGTGACCGAGGCCGGGGCCACCGTCCCCTCGGTCAGATCATTCGACGAGAGCCCGATCGTCACATTCGCCGCGGGCTGGCTCGTGAGCACCACGGTGAACGTGGCCGTCCCACCCCCCTCCGTCGTCGTCAGGCCGGAGGTCGGCGACACCG
>VBOW01000057.1:23165-23448 GCA_005893275.1 Candidatus Eisenbacteria bacterium
CCGCCGCGTCCATCCCGTTGTAGCCCGCGTCCGTGCTGGTCGCCGCAGCCGTCACGATCGTGTACGCCACAGCCCCGTCCACCCCGAAATCGTCCACCCCCGTCACCGTCACGGTCTGTGCCACGTTCCAGTTCCCCGAGGTAAACGTCACCGAGGCCGGGGCCACCGTCCCCTCGGTCAGATCGTTCGACGAGAGCCCGATCGTCACATTCGCCGTCGGCTGGCTCGTGAGCACTACCGTGAACGTGGCCGTCCCGCCCGATTCCGTCGTCGTCAGGCCGGA
>VBOW01000058.1 GCA_005893275.1 Candidatus Eisenbacteria bacterium
GCCCGAGGCGCCGGCGGTCTTCGCGGACGTCGGGCCGAGGAAAAATATTGCGAAGAAAAGGGCCATGGGAAGGGTAGGACGATGGTGCCGCATCGACGCCTCCTGGCGGGCTGTTTGAAGCTTGAATGAGCGGTGGTAGTATAGATTGGTTCCTCGACACAAGCGAGGGGGCCGGCCCATGCACCTGTGCTCGGGAGATCGAAGGCCATGAGACGAAAAGGCTTGAACCCCAGTGCACCACCCTGCCCCTCCCGGTTCTCGCCGCTTTGGTCCTGTGTATCTTGGGCGTTGCCGGTTGCTCCAACCGGATTTCCGGGCCGGCCAAATGGGTTCCGCTTGCGCTCAGGACGCACGTGAGCGGGGCCTTCGCGCGTTTCTGATCCGTCTTTGAGCCGGGCCGGTAGGGAAGTCAGGGGGTTGGCTATGGACCCACGTATCCAAGTCGTAAGAGATGTCCGCCGTCTGCTCAGCCGGGCGGCGTCGATGGGTGTCTGGCTCTTCGGTTCTATAGCGCTCGCATCCCCCGCGGGCGCGACGCTCAAGCAGGTGACCGTGGCGCCTGCAAACCCCACGCCGTGCGATTCCATCTCGATCACGGCGGAAGGGGATATGCCGGGCCCTTGCTACGAAGTCGTCGGCGCCACGATCAAGGGGCCGGAGCCCATCCCGTGCATGCGCCCCGGGCCTTGCCCCTTTCGCTTTCAGGTGGAGATCACGGTTCGGGAGCCGAACCCGGAAATCGCCGGGCCATGCCCGCTCGTCATCACACCCTACTCACGCTCCTTCCATGTGGGGAAGCTCCCCCTCGGGGAGTACATCGTGGGCGCAAGGGAGCGCGTGGTCCCGTTTGCCCCTGATTCCACGGACTCGGTCATCAGTGAGAGCTTCGCGAGCACGAGCTTCTCCGTCAACGCGACCCCGGCCTGCGGCCCGACCCAGGGCTGCTACATCCTGGGTTTCGCCCCCGACAGACCCCGCCCTCCGATACCCCCGACGCGCTGCACGACGGTGGCGCCTCCCGGAGGCACCGCCTGTCTCGCGCTGACGCTGATGAACACGGCGCCGGTGGGCGGCCTCCAGACCACGCTCGCGGTCTATGACCCCGATGGAGGCACGCCCGCGGACGGAGCGTTGATCCATGCGGTCTCGGTCGATCCGATCGGGCGCGCCGCGGGATTCCAGGCAAGCTGGACCGCGGAGGGATCGCAGACCAGGATCATTCTCTTTTCGACGACGAGCGGGGCTTCGATCCCTTCGGGTGACGGACCGGTGATCCGGATCTGCTACTCGATCGCGCCTGAAACCACCCCACAAACGTTCCGAGTCCTCGACCTCGCGACGATCGTCGCCGATCCGGCCGGAGATGCGATCCCTGCCTGCCTGACGTTCCAGCCGGTCCCGGACGGCTTCATCTGCGTAACCTCTTCTTCGGGCTGCGACCTGAACGGGGACGGCGTATCCGACGTGCTCGACGTGATCCGGCTCGTCCGCTGCGCGCTGGGGGGCGGGAGCGATTCCTCCTCGGCGTGCCCGGACAGCGTCGCGGCCCGAGCGGACTGCAACGGCGACGGCTCGATCGACATCCGGGACGTGATCTGCTGCGTGCGGAAGATCGTCGGCGTCCAGCCGGGAACGGCGCCGGTGCAGCCGCTTCGAATCGGCGCGGTCTCCCAAGGGGAAAACGCGATCGGCTTCGCGGGTCCGGTGCGCTGGATCGACGAGGTCGAGGGGTTCGCGACGGTCCAGATCAACACGGCCCAGGATTGGGGTGGTGCCCAGTTCTCGCTCGATCGGAACGGCGCGCCGGTTCGGGTCCGCGGGCTGAAGCTCGTCGAGGCGACCACCCAGGACCACCTCGAATGGGGGACAGACATAGCCGGCGTGGCGCACGCGATCGTCTACACGACGGCTGCCGGCTCGGGGGCGGGGCGTACATTGCGCGTCCAGGTCGCGCTCGAGCGGGTGCCGGGACCCTCGGGACCGGGCACCCTCCGGCTCACTGGTGTGAAAGCCGGTACGGCGGGCGGAACGGCCGCTCCGGTCACGGCGTTCAACCCGGAATTGGTCATATCGCAAGGCGCCGTGGCCGCGCCGATGCTCCTGGGCGCGCGTCCGAACCCGGCTTCCAAGCGCACCGAAATCGGGTTCGCGCTCCCGGCCGACTCGCGCGTCGTCCTGCGCATTTACGACGTGGGGGGTAGGCTCGTGCGCACCCTGATCGAGGGGCCCATGCCGGCGGGCGTGCATCGCGTGCCGTGGGACGGAACGGACTCGCGCGGACGAACGGTGACGTCCGGGATCTATTTCAGCAAACTGGAGGTCGGGACCCAACGCAGATCGGGTCGTTTCATGTTCTTGCGATAGCCAGGTCGTGGATTCAACGGATCCGGTCGTCCAGTATTTGACGTATCTTCTGTTGATGTTGGCGCCGCTCTGGATGTTGGGCTGCTGAGCGGCGCCAACAGCCGGCGATTTCTTCCCGCGTGCCCGGCTGATCGCTCCAGAGGGCCTCCGGTTTCCTGCTGGCCCGCGGGACGCGGTGCGGCGATAATACCCGGACCCCACTCGCCAAGTCCGATGGAGCGATCTCTCCGGCCAACAGCATGGGATTGACCGAAACGCCTCGCGTCGCCGTAGTCGGTGCCGGCTTCACCGGCTCGCTCACGGCGACCCACCTCCTGCGAAACGCGGCCAGACCTTTCGATCTTCTGCTGCTCGAGCGGAAGCCGCCGTTTGGCCCGGGCACCGCGTTCACGACCTCGCTTCCCTGCCACCTTCTCAACGTCCCCGTGATCCGCATGAGCGCCCTCCCGGGCGAGCCCGATCACCTGCTCCGATGGCTCGCGAACGGAGGCTCCGGGGAGCCGTCGCTCGCCTCGGAATCGACCTTCCTCCCGCGACGGGTCTACGGGACTTACGTGGAGCACACCTTGTGCGCTGCGGCCGAGAGCTCGCGCGCGCGGCTCGTCCGGCTCGTGGGGGAAGCGGTCTCGATCGAGGCCGCCCAGCCGGGAGCGCGTATCCGATTGCGCGACGGGTCCTCGCTCACGGCGCGCTGCGCGGTCCTCGCGATCGGAAACCCGCCTCCGTCGGACCCGCTGGGAGACGGGTCTCTTCCCGCGAGCCGGCGCTACGCGGAGGACCCTTGGGATCCGGCGGCGCTCGAGGGGCTCAAACCCGACGACCCTGTATTGATCATCGGATCGAACCTGACCATGGTGGATATCGCCCTCGCGCTCGAGCACCGGCGCCACCGCGGACCCATCGTCGCGGTCTCGACGCACGGGCTCTTGCCTTTGCCGCACGAGGAGCGGCTTCCCGCGGCGTGGGAGTCGCGCGCCCTCGCGCCCGCTTTGAGCCCGCGCCATCTCATTCGGGCGATGCGTGAGGAGGTGCGCGCCGCGGCCGAGGCCGGCGTCGGGTGGCGATCGGTCGTGGATTCGATCAGGCCGAAGAGCGGACCGATCTGGGCATCGTGGCCGGAACGGGAGCGAAGGCGCTTCCTGAGACACGCGCGACCCTACTGGGAGGTTCACCGCCACCGAATGGCGCCGGAAAACGCGAAGACGATCGCCGAGCTTTGCGGCTCCGGGCGGCTTCGAATTGAGGCCGGGCGGATCGTGGGAGTCCGTGAGGGGCGGAGCTCGATCGAAGTGAGCGTGGTGCGACGCGGCGCGGGTGCGGCGCGGAAATTCGATGTGGGTCTGGTGGTGAATTGCACGGGACCCGAGATGGATTATCGGCTGTCCCGGGACCCCCTGGTCCGCGATCTTCTCGAGCGAGGGCTCGCCCGCCCCGGACCGCTTGGCCTCGGCTTCGACGCCGGCGAACGCGGGGCGCTGATCGGCGCCGACGGCAAACCATCCACGGTGCTGTTCACCCTGGGGCCGCCGCTCAAGGGGCTCTTCTGGGAGACGACCGCGGTTCCCGAGATCCGCGAACAGGCCGCCGCCCTTGCGGCACTGCTCGGGAGTCGGTTTTTCTCCCCCTAGCGGCCGTAACGCCGGAGGTGCATGGCGGGACCTAGCGAAAGGCGCTTTTTCTGGGGGACGGGCACCTCCGCGCACCAGGTCGAGGGTGGGAACGACCGGAACGACTGGTGGGATTGGGAGCGGCTTCCCGGAAAGATACGGAACGGGGACCGATCGGGCGCCGCCTGCCTTCATTGGGACCGCTACGAAGAGGACCTCGACCTTCTGCCTTCGCTGGGCCTCGACGCGTATCGGTTTTCGATCGAATGGAGCCGCATCGAGCCCGACCTCGGGCGCTACGACGAGTCGGCGATCGAGCATTACCGCCGCGTTCTTCTTGCCTGCCGGGCGCGCGGCATCGCGCCGATGGTCACGCTGCACCATTTCACGAATCCGCGCTGGTTCGCCGCGCTCGGGGGGTGGGAGGTCGCGGAAAACATCCCGCACTTCGTCCGCTTCGCCCGGTTGGCCGGCGAGCGCTATGGCGGTTTGGTGGATCTCTGGATCACGATCAACGAACCCGAGGTTCTCGCCTTCCGCGGATACGACGAGGGGGCCTGGCCTCCGGGAGTGAAGGACCGCTCGCGCGCGCTCCACGTCATCGCGAATCTCCTGGAAGGGCACGCGCTGGCTTCCGTCGCGTTGCGCGAGGCGGATCGCTCGGACGCGGACGGGGACGGAATACCGGCGCTCATCGGAGTCGCGAAGCATTGGGTCTTGCTCGAGCCGCTGCGGACGTGGTGGCCTCCCGACCACGCATCGGCCGCGATCCAGCACCGCGTCTTCAACGTGGCGGTCGCGCGCGCGCTGCGAGGCGATCCCATCCATCTCGCGATTCCCGGCATCCGCCCCGTGCGCCGGCGGGTCGATGCGCTGCGCGGTTCCTCCGATTTCATCGGCGTGAATTACTACACCCGGTGGATGGTGAGCTTGTTCGGAAAGGGAGAGGCGCGCCGGCCACGCCCGGGCGCCGCGCTGAGCGATCTCGGATGGGAGGTCTACCCGGAAGGTCTTGAGCGCGCGCTCACCGAATGCGCGGCATTCGGCCTGCCGCTCATGGTGACCGAAAATGGCATCGCCGACGCCACCGACCGGATACGCCCCGGGTTCATCCGCGAGAGCATTGCGGCGCTCGATCGGGCGCGCGCCCGCGGCGCGCACGTGATGGGATATTTTCACTGGTCGCTCCTCGACAACTTTGAATGGAACGACGGCTACCACGGACGATTCGGGCTCTTCGCGGTAGACTTCGAGAGGGCGGATCGGCCCCGCTCCCCAAGGCAGAGCGCCCGGGTCTACGCCGAAGAGGTTGGCCGCCGGCGCTGATTCGGGTGGGGGCCGGCACGAAATGCGGCGGCAGCTAGCGACAAGACCAATGGCTCACACATGGGAGGGAAAGAACATGAGGCGATTGTCTGCTTGGATCGCGTGCTCGGCCCTGGCGTTCGCGCTCACCGGGTCGGCGCCGAATGCGGGCGCGCACACGAGCGTCTCGATCAACCTGCGCGTGGGAGATCCGTACCGGGGTCCGAGGCTCGTATTCCGGGAGGAGCCGGACGTCGTGGTGGTCCCGGGCTCCCGCGTGTATTACGTCCGTGACTACGATTACGATATCTATCGCTACGGCAGTTATTGGTACTACAACTACGACGGGGGTTGGTACCGGGCACGGCGCTACGATGGTCCGTATGTCTACATTGGGTATCCGTCGGTGCCACACGCCGTGGTCTACGTGCCGGTCAAATACCGCAGGCACTGGCGCGAGTCTCCCGGCCACGGTCACGCCTATGGCCACCACAAAGATCGCCGCCACGATAAGGGACGCGGCCGCGGGCACGGCGGTGGAGACTAGATGCTCGGACCCCTGTGTCCGGTTCGTCACCCCTGGAACGGCGAGTCCACATGGGGAGCAAACCCGGCTGGGAATAACATCTGCTTAGCCAATGGATTAGAGGCGCTTGTCGACGCCCCGGGCCGTGGCACGGGCATTGCAAAGATAACGGGGGGTGATCGCCGAGGGGGCGATCGAACGACCAAGTGAGAAGGAGGACCTCATGAGACGGGTATCCAATTGGATGGCCTGCCTGGGATGCGCGCTCGCGCTGAGCTCTCCGACATCGAGCGCGTCCGCGAGGACCAGCGTGTCGGTCGATTTGCACTTTGGTGACCGATACCGCGGTCCCGACGTCGTATTCTACGATGAGCCTGATGTTGTCGTGGTGCCGGGCACGCGCGTCTACTACGTCCCCGACTACGACTACGATGTTTATCGGTGCGGCAGGTACTGGTACTACAACTACGACGACGGTTGGTATCGCTCACGCAGCTACCGGGGCCCGTGGATCTATGTCGGGTATCGTTCTGTGCCGAGGCAGATCGGTTACATGCCGTATCGCTATCGCAGGCACTGGCGCGAATTCCGCGACGAGCCAAGGTACAGGTACCGCGCCCGCGAGTGGCGGGATCGGGATGGTGACCGGGACCGGGATCGCGACCGGCAGGACCGCGACCGCGATCGCCACGATCGGGACCGGGATCGGTGGCAGACCCGATAACAACACCTCCGCTCGGGTAGATTGTGGATAAGGGGCCCTGACCGGGCCCCATTTTTTGGGGGATGACCCGCCCGTGCCCGGGCAAATCCGGTAGGATCAAACATGAAGCCGGGGGCGCGGGAATGGCGGTGATGCACCGGCCCGGGCCGCTGCGCCGAATTGAGTCTGGATACGCCGACCGAAGCACGGGGGGGATGCGGCATGACTCAAACGCAGTTATTGAAGAGGATCAAGCGCGCGCACTGGCGGTCCATCGAGCGGCTCATGCGGCGGGCCTACCAGGATGGATTCACCGCCGGGCTCGTCCGCGCGCACGGGGCGGGCCGCCGAGGGCGCACGATCCGCGCGGACGCCCGGGTCGAAGGGCTCGTGCGTCAGATCGAGCGGCACTTCGGACTCGGCCGCTACGGCTTCGAGGTCCGGGTGGTGCACCCGACCTCGGGGAGGAGGATTCCGGCGCGGGACCTCCTCGTGAAGCACATCATCGAGAACCATACCTCCCGCGATTCAGCAAGACCGTGACGGTGTTCGAAGCGGTGTTCGCGGTCACGAGATCCGGCCATCCGTCGCGATTCAAATCGCCCGCGGCGACCGATTGAGGGTTTCGCCCGGTCTCGAGAAGAACCGCCCGGCGGAATCCGCCGTCCCCCTTCCCGAGCAAGACGGAGCAAGTACTGGACGCCAGGTCCGCCGAGGCAAGGTCGGCTCGGCCGTCCGCGTTCAGGTCCACGATCGCGAGAGCGTAGGGCTGGCGTCCCGTGGCGATCGCGCGTTTCCCCCGAAACGAGCCACCCCCCATCCCGAGAAGCACCGAGACGGTATTCGAAACCAGGCTCGTAACCGCCAGGTCCGGCCGGCGGTCCGCATCGAGAAATCCGGCCGCGACCGAATAGGGTGAGATGCCGGCGGGGTAGTCCCTCCGGCGGCGAAACGTGCCGTCGCCATTCCCGAGCAACACCGAGACCGAGTTGGAGTTGAAGCAGGCCACGGCGAGATCCGGTGCGTCGTCCGCGTTGAGATCGGCGATCGTGACCGAGCGCGGACCATGCGCCGTGGGGTAGCCCGACGGCGGATGGAAGGTGCCGTCTCCGCGCGAGAGGAGGACTGAGACCTTATTGAGGTTCAAATTCGTCGCGACGAGGTCGGGCATCCCGTCCGCATTCAAATCCCCTATCGCGATCGAATAGGCTCCTCCCCCCGCGTTCAGATCCCCCCGGGCTGAAAAGGAGCCGTCCCCCGCACCGACGAGCACCGACACGCTGCCCGCCCCTTCGTTCGCGACGGCGAGGTCCTCGCGGCCGTCCTGATTGAGATCCCCGATGGCGATTGTGTAGGGAAGAAACGAGGCCGGGAATTCCCGCTTCGCTTGAAAG
This sequence comes from Candidatus Eisenbacteria bacterium, assembly GCA_005893275.1. Classification (NCBI taxonomy): domain Bacteria; phylum Candidatus Eiseniibacteriota; species Candidatus Eiseniibacteriota bacterium. Next base: position 7,900 of record VBOW01000058.1, read on the forward strand.
GTGCCGTCGCCGTTCCCGAGGAGCACGGAGACGTTGTTCGATCCGTAGTTCGCAATCGCAAGATCCAGAATCGGGTCCCCGTTCAAGCGGCCGATCGCGACGGAGCAGGGATAGTTGCCGGCAGGATAATCCACGCCGCCATCGAAGCGGATCTCGGTGGAAGGTCCCGCCGCCCCGCGCGCGTTTTCCCCTTTCGGGAGGGAATCCAGGGAGGCCAGGGCGAGGACCGACGCCGTGACGACGGCCATCTTCATCCCGTTCATGAACGCGCGCGAAGGCTCACTCGATGTTTTCCATCACCCAGACGTCGCCCCCCTGCGGCCGGAACCGATCGAAGAGCACCCAACGGCCATCCGGGGACCAGACCGGATAGTCGATCCTCACGTCGGGATCCTCGAATTCGAACACGCGCTCCGGCGCGCCGCCAAGAAGAGGGGAAACCCAGAGCACCTTGTGCGCCACGACGTCCATGATGCGAGAGAAATCAGGCGATAGGGACATGTGCGAGCCCCCCTGCACCTCGGGAAGCGCGGTCGGCTCGCCCCCGTCGAGCGGCGCCACCATGACCCGCGCGGGGGGGCCGGGGCAACGGAACACGATTCCATCCCCGCGCCGCGTCCAGCGGAGGAAGTGCCCGCCCACGCCGACGTGGGTGAGCTGGCGGGGTTTCGTGCCGTCCGCATTCATGACCCAAACCTCCAGCCGGCCGCTCCGATCGGACTGGTATGCGAGGAGCGACCCATCGGGGGAGAAAAAGGGATTGATCTCGACGCCGCCTTTCCCCGAAAGACGGCGCATGGTCCCCGTTTCGGAATCGACCGCCCAAACAGCCGGGCTCCCGTCCCGCGTCGAGAAAAACGCAATGGACCGCGCGTCGGGTGCCCAGTTGGGCTGATAGTCCCCTCCGGGACCGCGGGTCAGCGGTTTCGCCGAACCCTCCTGGAGCGAGAGAAGCCAGATGTTCATGTCCCCGCCGCGGTCCGAGTTGAACGCGATCGTGGATCCGTCCGGGGACCAGGCGCCCCGGCTCTCCTCGCGGCTCGTCGCGATCACCTTCACCGGCGCGCCGGTCGGGCGCCCCGTATCGGGCGCGACCGGAAGTTTCCAGAGGTCCGCGTTCTGCCGCAGAATCGTGAAGGCCATCCGGGTCCCGTCGGATGAAAGCGCGACCTCGACGTCCTGCCCCGCGCCCGTCGTCACCTGCTGCGGCCCGCCCGTGGGGGAGCCGTCCTTCGCGACCGGCATCCTCCAGATGTTGATGCCGCCGCCCCGGTCGCTCGAGAAATAGATGAACCGTCCGGCGCGCCCCCACACGGGATGGAGATCTTGCCTGAGGTCGTTCGTGACCCAGAGCAGCTCGCGAGAGCGGAGCCGAACGAGCCGAATGCCGAATTTGGTCCGCTCCACGTTTTGGAACACGAGCATCGCTCCATCCGGGGACCACCTCGGGCGGATGTGCGTTACGGCCTCCGAGGTATCGGTGGTGACCTGGGTCGGATTTCGCCCTTTTCGATCCGCAATCCAGATGCGGCGAGGGCCGGCCCACTCGGCATCGACCGCGATTTGGGCCCCGTCGGGGGAGAAGGCGGGGTTGCATGCGTTCGAAATGAGCAGGGTCTCCTTGCCGGTCTCCGTGTCGAGCGAATAGATGTCGGTGTCCGCGTACTCGCCGAACACGTCCCCCGGCTCGAGCATTCGCCGCGCCTGACGGCCCCGCGCGAAGAGCACCATGCGCCCGTCCGGCGACCACGCCGGAAGGATGTCATCGTGGTCTCCACGCGTCACCTGCCGCTCGGCTTCTCCCCCGAAACGCTTCCGGAAGATTTTCCGAGTTCCGGCGACTTCCTTGCAATAGAGGAGGTCGGCTCCGTCCGGCGACCACGCGGGAAACGATTCGATCTCGTCCGCGAAGGTCGCCTGCGTCAGCTTGGGATGGGCGGGCGTGCCGGGGGTTTCTCCCCTGCGCGGCCCCGCGAGCGCCTCGGAGAGCACCCGCGATACTTGATCCGCGCTCCGCTCGCGGCCCGAGACCTCTTTCGCGAGGCACCGCTCAACCAGGCGCGCCACGGCCGGCGGCGTCGAGGGCGGGAGGAGACGCCAATCGGGATCGCGCCCGAGGACCGCCGCAATCGTGTCGGAGACGTTGTCGCCGGGGAAGGCCCTCGCCCCGCAGAGAAGCTCGTAGAGAACGCAGCCCAAGGACCAAAGGTCCGCGCCGGGGCCGACCGCCCCTCCCCGCATTTGCTCGGGGCTCATGTAGGCGGGGGTTCCGAGGATCTGTCCCGGCGCGGTCGTGCCGGCACCGGTGCCGGAAGGCACGAGCGCGATCGTCGCCCCGGCCGCTCCAACCGCGCCGGCCGCGCTTCCTTCCCCCGCGAACGCCTTCGCGAGACCGAAGTCGAGCAGTTTCACCCTGCGTCCGGGAGTGATCATGATGTTCGCGGGTTTGAGATCGCGATGGATGACGGCTTTGGCGTGCGCGGCGGCGAGCGCCTCCGCGATTTGCCCGCCCAGCATCAGCGCATCTACGACCGGAAGGGCACCGCGGGCCAAGACCCGCTCGAGCGACTCCCCTTCAACGAGCTCGAGCACGAGGAAGCGCGAGCCTCCCGCTTCCTCGAAACCGTGGATGGCGGCGATCCCCGGGTGATTGAGCGCTGCGAGCGCCTTGGCCTCGCGCTCGAAGCGCGAGAGGAGATCGGGGCTCTCGGCGAGGCCGCCGGGGAGAACCTTGAGCGCAACATCGCGCCCGAGCTTCGTGTCCTTAGCCCGGTAGACCTCTCCCATGCCTCCGGCTCCGATCGGTTCCAGGATCGTGAAATGGGCAAGCGTCTTGCCGGCGGGGAGCATGGTGGTATTCTACCCGGACCCAAAGCCGGCACCTAGAGCGGGCCGACCGCCCTGGATGCGCGGCGGAACGCGCTCAGCGTATGGGACGAAGAATCTGGCTGAATCGGGGCCAATTCCGATCGCCGTCCCACGAGAAGTAGCGGAAAATCGCCTTCCCTTTGACGAACCCGATCGGCAGGGGACCCCAGAAACGGCTGTCCAGGCTGTTGTCGCGGTTGTCCCCCATCATGAAGATGTGCCCCTTCGGCACGAGGATCGGCCCGAAGTTGTCGCGCGGGTTTCCGGCGCCTCGGGGCAGCACGCGATCGTCTTCGTGGATGACGTACGGCTCGATTTGCCTCTTGCCGTCGACGTAGAGGACCTTGTCCTTCACCTCGACCGTTTGCCCCTCGACCGCGACGCAGCGCTTGATGAAATCCTTTCGGGGATCCACGGGGTAACGGAAGACGATGATGTCTCCCGGCACCGGCCTCCTGAACCCGGGAAACCGGTGATGAAAGTAGTGATGGCCCGCCAGATTGATGTCGATCTCGGGCCCGTAGAGCATCTTGTTGATGTAGATGTAATCACCGACGAGGAGCGTCCGCTCCATCGATCCGCTTGGGATCTGGTAGGCCTGTGCCACCATGCCGCGGAATACGAGCACGGCCAGGATTCCGATCGTGAGGGTCTTGAGCCACTCACGAAAGCTCGACTTTGGTTTCCTCTTCGCGCTCAATCCAGGACTCCATCACCTTGGCCGCGACCCGGGCCGTCGGTTCGGGCTCCCGAACCGGCTGGGCGGCATCCGTCTGCTGGGCGAGGGCCGGGCGCTGGCTTCCCGCCGCGTGCCGGCTCCACCAGTCCTCGACCCGGGGCCCGGCCCAGTAGGCCGCGAAGGTCAGAACGAATCCGGCGAGGATGTCGACGACCCAATGATGGCGCAAATAGACCGTGCCGACAATGAGGCCCGTCGCGAAGGGAAGCTGGACCCAGAAAAACCAGCGCTGGTACCGCCATGCGAGGAGAACCGCCAAGAGCGCGACCGCGCAATGGAGCGACGGAAAGGCGCCGTGGGCGGTCAGCGGGATCACCACGGTGGCCTTCCGCGTGAAATCCAGGAGCGGCGAGCCGTGGAGCGGAACCAAATAGGCGCCCGGCATGAAGAGCCTCGGCGCGGACGCGGGCCAGGCGACGTACCCGATATATCCGAGATACAGGCAGAGGACGAGCGTGACCATGGTGTAACGGAACGCCCGGTGGTCCTTCCTGAGATACAGGAAGAGCCCGAGCATCGGACCGAGCACGTAGAAGAGCCAGTAGCACACGGTGAAGAAATCGGTGAGGAGCGGGTTCGCGAAGCGCTCCGCCCAAATCGTCGGCTCGAACCCGAAGAGCGAGAGATCCCATTGGTAGAGGGTGTTCGTGATGTCGGACGCGTGGAAGAAGTGGATCAGATCGTGAAGGTTGGCGTAGATGTTCGCGCAGAAAACGAACGGCATCCCGTCCCGAAGGAGCTTCCAGTGGGGCCTGGCCCAGACGATCCATAGGAAGAGCGCGGTCGAGGCGAGCAGCACGAGCAGGCGCGCGTAGGCGCCCGGGTAAGCCGCCGCCGGCCCGTCCAGAAGGTCCGCCCGTGTGGCGCTCATGCGCGCGAGGGTGTACGCCATCGGGAGGAAGAGCAGGAGCGTCGCACACTCCTCCGGCCTGAGCGCGAACACCGCGCGACGCCATCGTTCCCCAAGCCGGCTCACGCCGTTCCTTCCCGGCCCAGGCGAACCCTCGCGTCGAGGATGACGCACGGCGCCTCCCCTTGGAACACCGCCACCGGGTTCAGGTCGAGCTCCTGGACCTCGGGCTGGTCGATCGCAAGCCGCGAGACCCGGTGAAGGAGATCCAGGAGCGCCGGCACGTTCGAACGCGGCGCACCCCGGTATCCGTCGAGGAGCGGGAACCCGCGGATCTCTCGCACCATCTCCTCGGCGTCACGATCGGTGAGCGGCGCGACCCGAAGCGAGACGTCTCGCAGCAGCTCCACGGCGATCCCCCCCAGCCCGAAGAGCACGACCGGCCCGAAGGAAGGATCACGGGTCATCCCGGCGATCGTCTCGACACCCCCGAGGACCATCGGCTCGACCGTCACTCCTTCGAAGCGGGCGTTCGGCTTTTCGCGCGCCAGAGCGGTCCGGACCGCGTCGAAGGCGCGGGCCACTTCCTCCTCGCTCCCGAGACGGAGCCGCACGCCGCCCACCTCGGTCTTGTGGACCACGTCGGGCGAGCGCACCTTGAGCACGATGGGGAATCCGATGCTCTTCGCGACCGAGGCGGCCTCGCCGCGGTTTCCCGCCGGACGCGACCGATTCGTCCGGATCCCGTAGGCCTGGAATAGCTCGTTCATGGTCTCGGCGTCCATCCAGTGCGGCCCGGGCTTGCCGTTGGAGAGCGCCCGCGCGATGACGTCGCGCCCGCGGTCGGTCCCGATCCCTTCGACCGCGGGCACCTTCCCCGGACCCTTGGCGCGCCAGAGGCCGTATCCGACCGCCCTCGCCAGGGTTTGCGCGGCCGATTCGGGGAAGGCGTAGGAGGGGATGTGCCCCTCGTGCAGGGAGCGCAGGCTCTCGGGAACGCCGTGGCTCCCCATGAAGCAGGAGAGAATCGGCTTCTTGCTCCCGGAGGCGCCCGCGAGAATCGCCCGCGCGACCTCCTCCGCGCCGGTCACGAGCGGCGGCACGAAAATCACGATCACCGCGTCGACATTCTTATCCTGCGCGAGCAGGCGAAGGGACTTCTCGTAGGAGGGCGCGTCGGCGGAGGCGATCATGTCGACCGGGTTCCTGAGGCTGGCTTCGGCGGGCAGGAAGGACTTGAGTCCCTTCGCCGTCTTTTGCTCGAGCGTCGCGAGCGAGAGCCCCGCCGATTCGCACGCGTCCGCCGCCATGATGCCCGGACCCCCGGCGTTGGTCAGGATCGCCACGTTCGGGCCGAGCGGGACGGGCTGGGAGGCGAGGAGCATGGCCGTGTCGAACAGCTCCTCGATCGTGTCGGTTCGGATCACGCCGCTTTGTCGGAAGAGCGCGTCCACCGCGGCGTCCGAGCCGGCGAGCGACCCGGTGTGGGAGGAGGCCGCCCGCGATCCGCCGGGCGTGCGTCCGCTTTTCACCGCGATGATCGGCTTCACGCGCGCGACCCGGCGGGCAAGCTGCGTGAACTTGTGCGGGTTCCCGAACGACTCGAGGTAAAGGAGGATGAGATCCGTCCCCGGATCGTTCTCCCAGAATTCGATGAGGTCGTTCCCGGAGACCTCGGCCTTGTTGCCCACGCTCACGAACTGCGAGATGCCGAGATGGAGCCCGCGCGCGTAGTCGAGGATCGCGAGGCCCAAGGCCCCGCTCTGCGAGGAGAACGCGACCCGTCCCGCCGGAGGAGCCACGGGCGCAAAGGTGGCGTTGAGCGAGACGTTCGGATCGGTATTCACGATCCCCAGGCAGTTCGGCCCGACGAGGCGCATACCGTAGCGGCGCGCGACCTCCACGAGCGCGCGCTCGCGCTTCCGCCCTTCCTCCCCGGTCTCCTTGAACCCCGCGGAGATGACGATCAGCGCCTTGACGCCCTTCTCGCCGCAAGACGTCGCGGCTTCGAGCACATGCTCAGCCGGGATCACGATGACTCCCAAATCGACGGGTCCCGTGATCGCGCCCACGCTCGGGTAGGCGGCGATCGACTGCACGTGGGTCGCGTTGGGATTGACCGGGTACACGGGTCCCTGAAACCCCTGCTCGATCAGGTTATGGAGGATCGCCCCGCCGATCGAGTCACGGCGCCGGGAGGCGCCGATCACCGCGACCGACCGGGGCTTCAGCAGCGGTTCCAGTGCGGACATTCGCTACGCCGGCACCCCGGCCTTCTTGCGGATCTCCTCGATACGGCGAGCCAGACTCACATCCTTGTCGGTGATCCCTCCCTGATCGTGCGTTACGAGAGCGAGCGTGATGTTGGAGTAGCGAATGTCGATGTCGGGATGGTGGTTCGCGAGCTCCGCCAGGTGCGCCACCGCGCCCACGAATAGGACGGCCTCGGGGAAGGAGTCGTGCCGGAACGCCTTCGTGATCGCGCCGTCCTTCACCTTCCAGCCCGGGAGATCGCGGAGCGCTCGATCCAGGTCGGCCTGGGACAGCTTCGGCATGATCCCTCCTACCAGCGACCCAAAAGACCGGGGTCGGGCATCATTTCCGGGGTCCATTGCTCGGCCAGGATCTCCACGTCGGCGGCCTTGCCCGTCACGGTGCTGACGACTTCCTTCACCTGCTGGATGATCTGCGGAGCGTAGGGACAAAACGGGGTCGTCAGCAGCATTCGAACCACGAGCGGCTCGGTGCTCTGGTCGATCTCGCGCACCAGCCCGAGCTCAATGATGCTCAGGTTGATTTCGGGATCGACAACCTGTTCCAACGCGGTCTTGATTTCTTCTTCGGTCGCCATGATTTCCTCGCCGGTTGCGGGCCTCAAGCCCGGGCTAATCCGGAAGCCCGATGAAAAGCTCGTCTCCTTCCACGCGCACCGGGAACGACTCGACCGGTGAGACCGCGGGAGGCGTGAGCACGGCTCCCGTCTTGATGTTGAAACGCGAGCCGTGCCGGGGACAGATCACCTGGTCCCCCTCGATCTCCCCCTCCGCGAGGGGCCCGCCGTCGTGTGTGCAGATGTCTTCGATGGCGTACCATCCGTCCTCGAGGCGGAAGACGGCGATCTTCCGGTCCTCGACGTCGAAGACTTCCGCGCGCCCGGCGGGAACGTCGCTTACGTTTCCGACGCGCACGAAGCGCACCGCCACCTGGCTCACCCCTCATCCTCCTCGCCGGGCCAACTCTGCTGCACGCCGTACACCCCCACCTTGAGGGTCTTGAGCGCGAGGAGCGCGCACTTGAGCCGGACGGGCCCCAGCTCGATCCCAAGCATATCCAAAACGTCGTCCCGATTGATCAGTTTTACCTCGTCGAGCGTTTTCCCCTCGATCGCCTCCGTGAGCATGGAGGCAGCAGCGCGGCTGATCGAGCAGCCCTTGCCGCTGAACCGGACCGCCTCGACCTTGCCATCCTTGATCTTGAGATCGATCCGGATCTCATCGCCGCAGAGGGGATTCGAGTCCTGGGCGGTGATGTCCGGCTTCTCGAGGGTGCCCCAATTGCGAGGGTTTTGGTAATGATCGAGGATGGTCTGCCGGTAGAAATCGTCGAGGCTCATCGGTGAAAGACTTGCTTCGCTTTCCGTACCCCTTCCACCAGGACCTCGATATCGGAGGGCAGGTTGTAGACGTAGAAACTGGCCCTCGTCGTCGCCGGAACCCCGAGCTTCGCGTGAAGCGGCATCGCGCAGTGATGCCCCGCCCGCACGGCGACTCCTTCGTGGTCCAGAACGGTCGCCACGTCGTGCGCGTGGATATCGTCCAGCGTGAACGCGACGATGCCCCCGCGCTCGGAGGCCGGCGGGCCGTAGATCGTCACGCCCGGGATCTCCCCCAGCGCCCCCATCGTTTCCGTGGTCAGCCGGCGCGAGTGCTCCGCGATCGCCTCGAACCCGATGTGCTCGATGTAATCGAGCGCGGTCCCGAATGCGATCGTGTCGGCGATGTTCATCGTGCCCGCCTCGAATTTCCAGGGCACATCGTTCCATGTGGATCCCTCGAGCCTCACCTCGCGGATCATCTCGCCGCCGCCCAAGAACGGAGGCATCGATTCCAAATATTCGCGCTTGGCGTAGAGCGCGCCGACTCCGGTCGGACCGAGCATCTTGTGCGCGGAGAACGCGAGAAAGTCGCAATCGAGCTGGCGCACGTCCACACCGAAGTGCGGGAGGCTCTGCGCCGCGTCCACGAACACGAGCGCCCCTCGGGCGTGGGCTTTTCGGGCGATTTCCGCGACGGGGTTCACCGTCCCGAGGACATTCGACATGTGGGTGAGCGAGAGGATCTTGACCGGGCCCTCGAGCAGCGCGTCGAGCCCGCTCAAATCCAGCCTCCCCTGCCCATCGAACGGGATGTACCGGATCGTGGCGCCGCGCTCCCTGGCGAGGATCTGCCATGGAACGAGGTTCGAGTGGTGTTCCATCTCGGTCAGCACGATCACGTCGCCGGGGCCCACGTTCTTCCGGCCCCACGCGTTCGAGACCAGGTTGACCGATTCGGTGGTCCCGCGGGTGAAGACGATCTCCCGGGGCGAGCGCGCGCCGAGGACGCGCGCCACTTTCTCGCGGACCTGCTCGTAACGGGCGGTCGCCTCCTCCGCGATCGCGTAGACGCCGCGATGGATGTTGGCGTTATAGGTCCGGTAGTAGTGGACCAGAGCCTCGATCACGGCGATCGGCTTCTGGGTCGTTGCCGTGCTGTCGAGGTAGACGAGCGGCTTCCCGTGGGCCTTCTGCTGGAAGATCGGGAAATCCTTGCGGATCGCGCCGAAGTCGAGGTGATGCTCCGGGGCCAGGACCTTCACGTCACGCCGCGGCTTTCCGCTCCACCGCGGCCGTCACCGTCGCGCGGAGCGATTCGGCGGGAATCCGCTCGAGCACCGGCTCGAAGAACCCCTGGATGATCATCCGTTCCGCCTCCGGCCGCGGGAGACCTCTCGACATCAGATAGTAGAGCTGGTCATCGTCGACCTGCCCCACGGTGGCCCCGTGGGTGCATCGCACGTCGTTCGCCTCGATTTCCAAGCTCGGGATCGAGTCCGCGCGCGCCCTTTCGGAGAGAAGGAGGTTCCGGTTCGCCTGGTAGGCGTCCGAGCGCTGGGCATCCTTGTGCACCTTGATCAGACCCTGATACACCATCCGCGCGCGGTCGCGGAGCGCGCCCTTGAACAGGAGGTCGCTGACCGAGTGTCCGACGTTGTGGTTCTGGAAGGTGTGAAAGTCGAAGTGCTGCGTCCCGTTCCCGAAGTAGCAGCCGGAGAACTTGGCCTCCGTCCCCTCCCCGTCCAGGTGCATCTCCAGATCAAGCTTGGTGAGCTTGCCGCCGAGCGCCGTGTAGGTCCAATGGAACCGCGCGTCGCGCGCGATGCGCACCCGCTCGGTCCCGAAGTGATAGATGTTTTCCCCCCAGCGCTGGAACGTGGCGAGGTGAAGGCTCGCCCCTTCTCCGACGGTGACCTCGGTCGCACCCACGTTCACCCCGACTCCGGGCTCGCCGTGCGACACGTACTCCTCGATGATGGCCGCATCGGCCCGCCCCCCGAGCGCCAAGACCACGTGCGGGAAGGTTCCCAGATCGGGTGTCTGGCGTGAGAAGAGCAGATGGATCGGCCGCGGCACCTTCACGCCGTCCGGAACGTAGACGAAGGCCCCGCCGCCCTCGAGCGCGGCCGAAAGCCCGGTGAAGCGGCTCTCGTCGAAACGAACCGTGCGCCCGAGGAACCGCTCGAGGAGCGCGGGATGCGCGCGTGCCGCCTCCAGAATCGGCAGGATCAGGACTCCAAGCTTTCCAAGCTCCTCATCGCGATCGATCAAGACCGCGTTGGAGTCGAGCTGGACCAGAAGGGCCGACCGCTCCCCCTTGGGGCCGATCTCGGCCCTCAGGGTCCCGGGAAGCTCGTTCGCCGATGTCACCACCGGGTTGGGATCGCGCGTCGCGAGCACCCGGTCCCATTGGAGCGAGCTGATGTCGGTGCGGCGCCACAGCTCCTCGGTGCGCGCCGGGAACGGGGTCTTCTCGCAGTACGCCCACGCTTCCGCGCGGCGCCGCGCGAGGAACTCCGGCTCGCCCGCCCTCTTGGAAAACTCCGCGATCTCGGCTCGGGTCAAAGCGCCGACGCGAAGCGAATCGCGGGTCCGCGGAGGCGCTAGGGTATCGGATGGATTCACGCTTGCTTCTCCATTGGTTGGCGCGGCCACAATGAGGGGCGGGCGGTCAGCCGACCGATCCCTCCATCTGCAGCTGGATCAGGCGGTTCATCTCGACCGCGTACTCCATGGGAAGCTCCTTCGTGATCGGCTCGATAAACCCGTTCACGATCATCGCCGAGGCTTCCGCCTCGGGAATCCCGCGGCTCATCAAATAGAAGATCTGCTCGTCGCCGATCTTCGAAACGGTCGCCTCATGCCCGATCGTCACCTGGTCCTCTTCGATCTCCATGTAGGGATACGTGTCCGACCGGGACCGCTCGTCCAGGAGGAGCGCGTCGCAGCGCACCGTGGACTTGCATCCCTTCGCGCCCTTCACAACCTTGATCAGCCCCCGGTAACCGGCGCGGCCGCCGTCCTTGCTGATCGACTTGGAGACCACGCTCGATGTGGTGTTCGGGGCCGCGTGGACCGCTTTTCCGCCGGCGTCCTGATGCTGGCCCTTGCCGGCAAACGCGATCGAGAGGATCTCCGCGTGGGCGCCCGGCTCCATGAGATAGACGCTCGGGTATTTCATCGTGAGCTTGGAGCCCAGATTCGCGTCCACCCATTCCATGCGGGCGTTCCCGTAGGCCATCGCACGCTTCGTCACGAGGTTGTAGACGTTGTTCGACCAGTTCTGGATCGTCGTATAGCGGCAGTAGGCGCCGCGCTTCACGATGATCTCGACCACCGCGGAATGAAGCGAATCACTCGCATAGGTCGGGGCGGTACAGCCCTCGACGTAGTGCACCCACGCGCCTTCGTCCACGATGATTAGCGTCCGCTCGAACTGCCCCATGTCCTTCGCGTTGATCCGGAAATACGCCTGAAGCGGGAGATCCACCTTGACGCCCTTGGGCACGTAGATGAAAGACCCGCCGCTCCATACCGCGCTGTTCAGCGCGGCGAATTTGTTGTCCGAGGGAGGAATCACCGTTCCGAAGTATTCCCGGAAGAGCTCCTGGTGCTCCTTCAGCGCTGTGCCCGTGTCGAGAAAGATGACGCCCTTCTCGGAGAGGGATGCCTTGATCTTGTGATAGACCGTCTCGGAGTCGTACTGGGCGCCCACGCCGGAGAGAAACTTCTGCTCCGCCTCGGGAATGCCCAGACGATCGAAGGTCTTCTTGATGTCGGCCGGGACCTCGTCCCAGGTCTTTCCTTGCTCCTCGGCCGGCTTCAGGTAGTAATAGATGTTCTGGAAGTCGATCTCCTCGACTTTTCCGCCCCAGCGCGGCAGCGGCTTCTTCTCGAACTGCTCGAGTGATTTGAGCCGGAATTCCTTCATCCAGGCCGGCTCGTTCTTGATGTCGGAGATCTGCGCGACGACGTCCTTGTCGAGGCCGCGGCGTGTCTTGAATACCGCCTTCTCCTCGTCGTGGAAGCCGTACTTCTCCTTGTAACCCTCCCGAATATCCAGTGTCGGCTGGTGAATCATGGCTCTATCTCCTTTGGACGGGCCGCGATCAAGCGGCCTGGTCCTCGCGGATCCAGTCGTATCCCTGCGCCTCGAGCTCGAGCGCCAGCTCGGCGCCCCCCGACTTGACGATCCGCCCGTCCACGAGCACGTGGACGAAGTGCGGCTTGATGTAGTTCAGGATCCGCTGGTAGTGCGTGATCAGGAGCACCCCCAGATCCGGCCCCGTGAGCGCGTTCACGCCTTCGGATACGATCCTGAGCGCGTCGATGTCGAGCCCCGAATCGGTCTCGTCCAGAATCGCGATCTCGGGCCGCAGCACGGCCATTTGCAAGATTTCCGCGCGCTTTTTCTCGCCGCCCGAGAAACCGTCGTTCAGGTAACGGCCCGCGAACGACTCATCCATCCTGAGCACAGCCATCTTCTCTTTGACGAGCGTCCGGAATTCCTTGGGCGGGATGGGCTTCTCCTCGCCCAGCTCCTTCCGCCGCACGTTCAGCGCGTTCCGGAGGAAATTCGCGACGCTCACGCCCGGGATGGCCGTCGGGTATTGGAACGCGAGGAAAATGCCCTTCCGCGCGCGCTCGTCCGGGGAAAGCTCGAGGACATCCTCCCCCTTGTAGAGGATCGTTCCTTCGGTCACCTCGTACTTGGGATTCCCCATCAGCGCGTTCGCGAGCGTGCTCTTGCCCGATCCGTTCGGTCCCATCAGGGCGTGGATCTCGCCCTTGCTCACGGCCAGGGAAAGGCCCTTCAAAATGGGCTTCCCGTCGATCGCGATGTGCAGATTTCGAATTTCCAGCGTCGGTGTGGTGCTCATGTTCTCCTTCCGTTTTCGTCCGGGGCTACAGTGTGAAGCTGTCCCCGCATCCACATGTCTTTTTGACGCGCGGGTTCTTGAACTGGATGCCGGCTCCCAAGAGCCCGCGTTGGTAATCGACCTCCGTTCCCGCGAGAACGTCCAGCGAGCGCGGATCCACAACTACGGTAAGCCCGTCGTATTCGAACGCGGTGTCGCTTCCGCGACGCTCCGTCGTAAAGCCGAGAAAGTAGCTGAAGCCCGAACATCCTCCCGCCTTGACCCCGATGCGGAGCGCTTGCCCCTCTTTCCCTTCATTCGCGCGGATACGCTTCACGTAGTCCACGGCGGCCTGCGTCATCGAGATCGAGCGCGTCTCCTGGGAGTCGCGGGTCCCGCTGTGGGGTGCGCTCATGGGATCTCCGGCGCGATAGGGAGCACGATCCTTTCGGACCGGCCCGGGTCGGTATGGAAACCGGCGACGAGCGCCGGCTCTTCCTTCATGCCGTGATCCTCGGGGCAATGCGGGCAGTCTTGCTGTGTCGTCCGCGGCGGCCGGCACACCTGGCAGGTGCGCAGGTACTCGAGCGTTCCTTCCAGCTCGCGCGCGAGCGCCTCGTGCCGGGTGATCGCCTCACGCGTTTCCGCGAGCTTTTTCTGGAACGTCTCGCGCACGACGTCCATGGCCTCGGGTCCGTACCGGCTCCCGTGCCAGGCCTTGAGCAGGCTTTGAATCTGATGGAGCGAGAGCCCAGCTTCCTGCAAGAGCTCGATCCACCGGATTCGCCTGAGGGCGGAGTCGTCGTAGAGCCGAAAGCCCCCGTTGCTGCGCGCCACCGGATGGAGCAGATCGAGCTCCTCGTAAAGCCTGAGCGCCCGGACCGACTTCCCGGTCTGCCTTGCCAGGTCTCCGACCTTGAGATGCTTCGAAATAGCGGCTTCCATACGATCCCTCCTGCTCAACATCTTACTCTTACGCAAAGGTTAGAGTCTAACTAAAATTTCGGCAGGCTGGCGTCAGGTGCTGAGCTGATTCCTCCCGCATCTCAGCTGAATGTAACTTGTTTATTGTTATGTGCTTAGATGTAAATGACGCGCGCCCGATTCGCAACTCATGGACGCTGCGGGCACCGCCGACAGCGGGACCACCGCCCAGGGTTCTGCGGTGTTATAGTGATGCGAGCCGGAAACCCTCATCATCTGGAGGTCCTTTTCATGAAATCGTTCGTGGGCGCTCTGCTTGCCGTCCTCATCCTCGCGCTCGGCCTGACAGCACTGTCGTGCAAGAAGAAATCAAACCCCGTGGGACCCGGCGGTGGCGGCGGTGCCGACGTAACGATCAACATCATCGCGGACTCGGGACCGGGGGCGTTCGGTGGGACCCACACTGTCCTCGTGGGTAAGACGGTGGCCTGGCACAACACGCGGGGCACTACGCATACGTCCACTTCGACCGGAGGCCCCGCCGGCGGCCAGTGGAATACCGGACTCATCGGCGGAGGCTTAACCAGCGCTCCGATCCAGATGAACACGGTTGGGACGTACCCATATGAGTGTTCCATTCACCCGACCATGACCGACACGCTCGTGGTTCAGTAGATCTAGCGCAGCCGGCCGGACCTTCGTTTTGGGCGATGCGGCCTTCGCTTTGACGACCGCGCCCCCCTCGCGTGCGCGGATCGGGCGCCGGGACGACGGGACGCCGAAGACGAGCCGGGTCCGCTCTCGACCGTTGTCCACCGCAAGAACGGCAGCAGCCGGTGCACCCCGCCATGCGTTCCCCCCAGGGAGGGACGCTGGAGCGCCCCCAAGGGCGCTATGCGTGGGATTCCCATCGACGCGAGCGCCGCGGCCAGGG
>VBOW01000059.1 GCA_005893275.1 Candidatus Eisenbacteria bacterium
TACGTCGCCGCCGTGAACGGATTCATGCTGAGGGAGCTCCCCGCGGCGAACATCTACATGGGATCCTTCTATGCGGAATCCCTGCTTCTGGCCGAAACCGGGGCCAGAACGGGAGCGATCCAGATCGCCGGCACCGACAAGGTGACCCAGCTTCCCTTCTTCGTGTGCGCGTGCGATTACGCGCTCCTCGGCGAGGAGCTTTTCGCCGCGAGCGCGTACTTGGGGCGGGAGCCGATCCAGCTCGCCACCGTCGTCGGACAGGATTGGGCCAAGGCGCTCGCCGCGGCCGCGGTCGTCGGCGCGCTCGTCCTCTCGGCGCTGGGACAGCCTGGGCTGGCGACCTGGCTGAAAGTCGCCTGACTCCGGGTCGGGCTCGCTGATGCGGCGGGGTCCGCTCCTCGTCACGTTTCTCTCGGGCGCGGTCATCGCCGCGCTCTTCTTCATCCCGCACCACACGGCCCAAGCTGTCAACTCCAAGCTCCTCGAGTGGACCCTCGTCGTCTACGCCTTCGCGCTCATCCTTGGCTCGATCTCTCTGTGGAACAGCCACGCGCGAAAGGTGAGGGATCGCGCCGAGGGCTGGGGCTTCAGCCTGGTGACGCTCGTCGCGCTGTTCACGATCACCGCTCTCGGCGTCTGGAAAGGAGTCGGCCAGGGGACACCGGTGGATACGATCTACAACACGGTGAACTCACCGCTCGCCTCCACGATGTTCTCGCTCTTAGCGTTCGTCATCGCCTCGGCCGCGTTCCGAGCGTTCCGCGCGAGGAGCGTCGAGGCAACGCTTCTGCTCATCACGGCGATCGTGATGATGATCGGCAGGGTTTCAGTCGGCGAGTTGATCTCGCACCGCCTCCCCGGAATTACCGAATGGTTGCTCGACGTGCCGAACCTCGCCGCGAAAAGGGCGATCGCGATCGGCGTCGGCTTGGGCGCGGTTTCAACCGCACTCAAGATCATTCTCGGGATCGAGCGGAGCTACCTTGGGAGATCCTGAGTCATGACCTGGGCTCGGCGGCTCCTCGCGATCGACCGGCGGATCATCTTCCTCCTCGTCGCGACCGGCGCCGCGCTGCCGCTCCTCTTTCCCCTGAACCTTCCGGTGGCCGTGAGCCCGCGTGTGAGGGCCGCCTACGACGCGATCGATGCCCTTCCCCCGGGTTCGAAGGTCATCCTCTCGATGGATTACGAGCCCGATATCATGGCGGAGCTTTTTCCGATGTCGGTCGCGGTCCTGCGCCATTGCTTCCGGAAGCACGTCCAAGTCATCGCGATGACCCTCTATCCGGCAGGAACCGGGCTAGGAGAACGCGCGCTCGTGACCGCGGCAAAGGCGGAAGGGGCGGTGCGGAACCGCGACTACGCATGGCTCGGGTACAAGTCCGGATTTCAGGTTGTCATGATCGGTATCGGTGAAAACCTGCGCGCAATGTACCCGGTCGACTTCTACGGAACCCCGCTCGACTCGATTCCGGTGACGCGTGGCGTGAACTCCTACGCGCAGGTTCAGATGATGATCAACCTGAGCGGCTCCTCGGCCGCGGACTACTGGATCCAATTCGCGCAGGGACGCTACCACGCGCCGCTCGTGATCGGATGCACCGCGGTCATGGCGACCGACTACTACCCGTATCTTTCCTCGAGGCAGATTTTGGGTCTGATCGGCGGCATGAAGGGCGCCGCCGAGTACGAGCGGATGATCGACACCTTCGGCGACGCGCGGCGCGGCATGGATGCCCAGAGCCTCGTGCATCTGATCGTGGTCGCGCTGGTGATCGTCGGGAACGCCGCCCTCTTCATCAGCAAACGCTCGGGCGAAGACGGCGGCGGGCGGCCCGCGGGAAGCATGACCCGATGACCCTGCAGACCTGGATCGCGGCGTTCCTCACGCTCTGCGTCTTCTCGTTTCTCTACAAGGAGAACCCGTTCTACCGCTTCGCGGAGCACCTCTTCGTCGGGGCGTCGGCCGGTTATCTCCTCGCCGTGCAGTGGCAGAACGTTCTCGTCCCGAACGTGTGGACACCGCTTCTTCACGACCGCAATCTGCTGGTGCTGATCCCCCTCGCGCTCGGTCTCATGATGCTCGCGCGCGCATGGGGGAAGGGGGCGGGGATCGCCCGCTGGTCGATCGCCTTCTATGTCGGCATCTATTCCGGGGTCGCGATCCCCGGGTACATGCAGGCCCAGATCTTCGCCCAGCTCGCCGACGCGGCGAAGCCCTTCTCGCCAGGGTGGGGAGCGGTTAACTCGGCCCTGATCTTGGTGGGGCTCCTGGCCGTCCTCGCCTATTTCTTCTTCTCGGCGCCGCATCGGGGCGTGCACGGCGCAGGGGCGAGGGTGGGAATCTACTTCCTCATGGTGGCTTTCGGCGCGAGCTTCGGCTACACCGTCATGGCGCGCGTCTCGCTCCTCATCGCTCGGGTCCAGTTCCTCCTCCGGGACTGGCTCCACGTTCTCCCGGGATCGTAGCCTCGGGCGTCAGAATCCCAAACGCAGCTTCCAGGGCCGCGTGGTCGCCGACCAGGACGAGGATGTCCCCCGCGCGAAACTCAAAGTCCGGTTCCGGGCTCAGGTGGTGTTTTCCCTCGCGCACCACCGCGATCACGAGCGCCCTCGTTCTGCCGCGCAGATCGAGCCGACCCAGGGTCCGCCCCACCGCCGGCGAGTCAGGGGCGAGGTAGAAGGTGTCGGTCGTCGCGCCCTCGATCATCCGCGAGACGGATTCGACGAGCGTCCCGGTCTCATCCCCCCCGCGCAGGAACCCGTATCCCTCCTCGCGCAGCGCGCGCTCCTGAAGCCGCACGATGTTTCCGGGCACGTGGAATCTCCGCAGCACACGGGCGAAAATCGCGATCGAGGTTTCGAATTCCTCCGGGATCACCTCGTCGGCCCCGAGCCGCATGAGCTCCGCGACCTCGGAAACAAGGCGCGTCCGAGCGATGATGTGCGCCTTCGTGTCGTATTCGCGTATCAGCCCGACCGCGACGCGCGTGGCCGCCGGGTCCGATATCGCGAGCACGACCACCGCGGCATCCCTGAGGCCGCAGGCCGCAAGGCTCTCGCGCCGGGACGCGTCCCCCAACTGGACCGGCTGCCCTTCGCGGCGAGCCCGCCGGACCAGGACCGGGTTCACCTCGAGGATAATGTAGGGGATTCCCGTCTCTCGAAGGACGCGAGAGAGATTTCGTCCATTGATTCCGTAGCCGACCACGATCACATGCCCGACGGGCGCCGCCCCGCCCGGGATCCGCGGGCCGCCCGGCGCCGCCGCCCTTTCCAGCACCGGCCCTGCGGCGGGGCCGGGGCCGGCCGGGATCATCCACCCCAATGCCCCGCCCATGCGGAGGCTACCCGCCCACGCGGCGAGGCGCACAAGGAAAGGCGTCAGCGCGAGCGAGAGAACCGCGACCGCCAGGAACTGCTGCTCCTGGCCCTGCGTGAGAAGGCCGCGATCTCTGCCGACGGAGGCCAGGACGAAGGAAAATTCGCCGACCTGCGCCAGCGATATCCCGGTCACGGCGGCGATCCGCGACGGAAAACCCAGCGCCAGGATCACGAGATAGCCCACGAGCGACTTCACGCCGAGGATGAGGAGCATCCAGGCGCTCACCTGGGGCCACTGCCCCACCAGCTGGTCGGGACGCAGGAGCATTCCGATCGAGACGAAGAAGAGGCTCGCGAAGAGATCCCGGAACGGAAGAATTTCCCCGATGATCTGATGCGCGTACTCGGATTCGCTGACCAGGATTCCGGCCAGAAAGGCTCCGAGCGCCGCCGAAAGGCCCAGGGTCTTCGTGGCGAGCGAGGCGCCAAGGCATACCGCCACCGCCATCATGACGTAAAGCTCGCGGACGCCGCTTCGGATCACGGCGTTCACGAACCGGGGCATCAGGAAACGCGCCACGAGGAAGACCGTCGCGGCCGACGCGATTCCCACAAGGGCCCCCGGCGCGGCCGCGAGACCGCCTCCGCCGGCGAGCGCCGGCGTCAGCGCCAGCATGGGAACGATCGCGAAATCCTGAAACAGAAGGATCCCGAGGATGAGGCGGCCCTGCGGGGCATGGATTTCTCCGCGCCCCACCAGGAGCGGCAGCAGCATCGCCGTGGAAGACAGGGCGGCCAGCATCCCGGCGAACGCCGCCGAATGGGGCGTCGCTCCGGTCGGCAGCAGAAGGAGGAGGCCGCCGACGAGAACGATCGTGCCCAACACGTGAAGGGGCCCAGCCAGGAGAAACGCTCTGCCGATCTCCCGCAACCGTGCCAGCGAGAATTCGAGGCCGATCACGAAGAGCAGCACCGAGACGCCGACCTCGGCCAGCACTTCGACGTGATGGGGATCCCCGATGAGCCCGAGCGCGCCCGGGCCGATGATCGCGCCGGTGATGAGGAAACCGACCGCCGGCGGGATCTTGAGCCGCCGGCTCGGCAGGAGCACGAGGAGCGCGGCGCTCAACGCGATGACGAGATCGCGGAGGACCGAGGATTCGCTCACGGGTTCAGGAGCTCCCGATGAGCAGCCCCGCGAGGAACACGAGCGCTCCCCCGAATACGACCTGAAGCGCCGCCGAGGCGATCGGGGTGTCCATGTACCGGTGACGGATGTAGCTGATCGCGCCGAGCTCGGCTCCCACCACGGCTACCGCGAGGGTGACCGCCACCCGAAAGTCGGGCACGAGGAAAGGGAACGTGTGTCCCAATCCCCCCGCGGTCGTCATGAGGCCGCAGATGACCCCGCGAATCCACGGATGGCCGCGGCCGGTCAAGGAGCCGTCGTCCGACAGCGCTTCGGCGAACCCCATCGAGATTCCCGCGCCCACGGATGCGGCGAGCCCGACGAGAAACGCATCGTGGCTGCTTCGGGTCGCGAACGCCGCGGCGAAGAGGGGCGCCAGTGTCGAGACCGAGCCGTCCATCAGGCCGGCGAGCCCCGGTTGGACGATCTGAAGCACGAAGAGCCGGCGCTCCGCTTTCTCCTCCGCTTCGCGCACGCTGGGCGTCAAGAGCTCCTGTTCGAGCGTCTCGGCGCGCGCGTAATGCGTGCGCTCCGCGGCGGCGAGGTCGCCCAGGAGCTTCCGGATCGAGGAATCACTCACCCGGTCGGCGGCGCGCTCATAGAACCGCCGCGTCTCGAGCTCCAGCGCCGCCGCTTGCCTGCGCACGGCGGAAAGCCCCAGCGGCCGCACCAACCACACAGGCCTGCGCTGCACGAATCCTTTCACGTCCTGGCGGCGAACGAGGGGAATGTGCTCGCCGAACCGTTGCCGGAAGATCTCGATCAAGGCGGCCCGATGGCCGGATTCCTCGCGGCGCATTTCGTCGAACACGGCGGCCGACCCCGGATAGGACCGGCGCAATCCGTCGGCGAGATCCCCGTAGATGCGCTCGTCTTCCTCTTCGAGTGAGATCGCGAGCGCCAGAATTTCCTCTTCGGAGAGGTCTCGGAAGTTCTTGGCCATACTTCAGCTCCTCTCGTCCCGGAAGGAAGCCGCGAGACGCGGCGCCACCCTCAGCGGAGCGCGCGCAGCGCGTCCATGAGGGATTGGATCTCCCCGCGCGTGTTGTAGTGGCACAGGCTGACGCGCGCTAGACCGCTCTTGGGGTCGATCCCGCACGCCTGGAGGAGCCGCGGGGCGTAGAGATGTCCGTCGCGCGCCTGGATCCCGCTCGCCGCGAGATGCTCCACGATTTGGGCCGGATCGAAACCCGAGATCGCGAAGCTCACCGTTGGGACGCGCGCCTCGGCGCGGGCCGGATCGGCTTCGCCCAGGATCGTGAGGCCGCGAACACTCGCAAGCTCCGCCAGCAGCGCCCGCGAGAGGTCCCGCTCGTACAACCGGATCCGGTCCATCGCGCTGGGAAGCGATCCCTCCGGATCGAGGGAGGCAAGGTACCGCATGGCGCCGAGCAGCCCGGCAATGCCTTCGTACGTCTGCGTGCCGGCTTCGAAGGCGTACGGCGGTTCGGCGGAGATGAAGAATTCCCGCTCGGGCTTGAGCCGGCGGAGCGCATCGCCTCGCCCCCAGAGGAATCCGACGTGCGGCCCGAAGATCTTGTACCCTGAGAATGCGAGAAAGTCCGCTCCCAGGACCTGCACGTCGATGCGACCGTGCGGCGCGAAGTGGACCGCGTCGACGAACGTGTACGCCCCCGCCTGGCGCGCGAGCCGGGTGGCGGCGGCCACATCGACGACGCCCCCGGTCGCGTTCGAGGCGAGCGGCATCGCGACGACCCGGACCCTCCCGCTCCCCAAGAGCTCCGCCAAGTCCGCCATCTCGAGCCGGGCGCCCGGGTTTCTAATCCTCCAGAAGCGGGCATTCAACCCGGAAGTCTCGAGCCTGAGCCACGGCCCGATATTGGCCTCGTGATCCAGCTCGGTGACGACGACCTCGTCACCCGCGCGGAGGAGCGGGCGAATGGAGTCCGCGACCGTTCGGATCAGGGTGGTGGAGTTGAGCCCGAAGGAGATCTCCTGAGGGGATTCCGCGTTCAGGAAGGAGGCGACCGTCTCCCGCGCGCTCCCCAGCATGGCGTCGACCGCGCGGGATTCCTCGTAGCGGCCGCCTCGCTGGACGTTTCGCCGGAGCAGGTGCTCCCGGATCGCCTCGTGCACTTCCTCGGGGACCTGCGCGCCGGCGGCGTTGTCGAAGAACACGGTGCCCGGCGCGTCGCGGAGCGCGGGAAAACGCCCCCTCACGCGGTCGGAGATCGGCCGCTCCTCCACCTCGAGCCCCGGATCAGACGCCAAGGAGGATATCCTCCCCCTCGACCTTCACTTCAAAAGTGCGGACGCCGACCACGTCGGATTCGGGGTTCTTGCCCGTCTTCACGTTGAACCGCCAACCGTGCCACGGGCACGTGACGATCTCCCCCGACAGCAGCCCCTCCCCCAGCTCGCCCCCCATGTGCGGACAAGTCCCCTTGATCGCGTAGTAGGTACCCCCGCAGTTGAAGATCGCGACCCGGGTTCCTCTTACGACCACGACCATGCCTTTGCCGGATTCGAGATCGCCGACGGTCGCCACTTTGACGAACTGCATCGTCAATTGAGAATTCCTCTCCAGAATGAAAAACCGGCGCCCAGTAGGCGGGGCGCCGGATCGAGTGTACCTACCGTGAAGAGAGACGCCTAGTGGCTCCCGCAGCCTCCACCGCCACTGCCGCAGCCGCAGCCACCGCCGGACGAGGATTCCTCGCCTTCCGCGGTCGCGAAGGAGTTGCCGCAGCCGCAACTCTTCACAGCGTTAGGATTGTTGATCTTGAATCCTCCGCCGGAGAGCGAATCGTCGAAATCGATCGACGCCCCCTTGAGGTATTCGTAGCTCGCCGTATCGACGATCACCTTCACGCCCAGGATCTCGAAAATCTGATCCTCGGCGGTGGCGGGCTCGTCGCAAATCTCCATGCCGTAGGAGAGGCCCGAACAGCCGCCCCCGGCCACAAAAACGCGCACGCCTTGGTACGTGCCACCGTTCTGCTCCATGATGGCCCTGATTTCCGCGGCTGCCTTTTCGGTCAAATTAACCATTCCGGGTGGATCCTCCTCGAAATCGAGTCTACGCGGCGTTCTACCCTGTGTCAATTTGGATTACCCGTCCGCGCCAAGGATTCGCATCATCGCGCCATGCGTGGTCGATTCGCGCCACGCGCCGAAGCGCTACCGCCGTCGCGGGGTCAGTCCGGGCGGGCGATCGGGACGGCGCCCGATCTGGACGATGCGCAGCAGATTGGTCCCGCCGGCGCGCGTCGTGGTGCCCGCGACCGCGACCACCCAGTCGTCGCGCCGGACCAGCTTTCTCTGGAGGAGGCGGCGCATGCCCAGCTCCACCATGCCTTCCGCGGTTCTCCAGTGCGGAACCTGGACGGAGGTGACCCCCCACCAGAGCGTCAGGCGCCGGCAGGTGGATTCGAGCGGCGTGAGCGCGATGATGGGGGCGGCCGGCCTGGCTTTGCTCGCGAGACGGGCGGAAAAGCCGGTGTGCGTGAAGACCGCGAGCGCCTTCGCCCGCAGCTCGTGCGCGGCCTGATACGCGGTGTGCGCGAGCGCATGCGTGGGCGAGGCGAGCGCGCCGGTGTGATCCCCGGTCCGGCGGCGGAGCATCGGCAAGGTCACCTCTTCAGCCTCCGACGCGATCCGGCCCATGGTCCGGACCGCGCGATCCGGGTATCGCCCCACGGCGGTCTCGGCGCTGAGCATGACCGCGTCGGTGCCGTCGAAGATCGCGTTCGCGACATCGGAAGCTTCGGCCCGGGTCGGCCGCGGTGAAGCCACCATGGACTCGAGCATCTGCGTCGCCGTGATCACGAGAACCTCGCGGGCGTTGGCGCGCTGGATGATCCGTTTCTGTAAAATCGGGACGCGCTCGGGCGGATATTCCACGCCGAGGTCGCCCCGCGCCACCATCACCCCGTCCGCGACACCGAGGATGGATTCCAGATTCTCGATCGCTTCGCGGCGTTCGATTTTCGCGATCACCATCGGGGAATGCTGCGCCCCGCGCAGCAGCCGGCGGAGCTTCAGGATGTCCTCGGCGCTCCGCACGAAGGAGAGGGCCGCGAAATCGATCCCCAT
This sequence comes from Candidatus Eisenbacteria bacterium, assembly GCA_005893275.1. NCBI lineage: Bacteria > Candidatus Eiseniibacteriota > Candidatus Eiseniibacteriota bacterium. The sequence continues at coordinate 8,570 of VBOW01000059.1, forward strand.
CTTGAGCCCGAACGCGAGGTCGCCGCGATCCTTCGCCGTCAGCGAATCGGCGCTCAGCCGCACCCCGGGGAAATTGAGCCCCTTGTGATCCGCCAGCCTTCCCCCGATCACAACCTTGCAGCGAAGACCCCGGCGCTCTTTTCTCAAGACCCGAAGCTCGAGCTGCCCGTCGTCCAGGAGGACGCGGTCCCCCACGGCGACATCGCGCATGAGCCCGGAGTAGATCGCGGGGATGAGACCGGGGCGCCCCTTGACCCGCCGATTCGTGAGGAGCGTCTGCTCTCCGGGCCTGAGCCAAACGGAGCCGCCCTGGAATTCTCCGACTCGAAGCTTCGGGCCTTGGAGATCGAGGAGGAGACCCACGTATCGGCCGACGTGGGTCGCGGCGGATCGGATGCGGCGGACGGCGCGGGCGTGGGAGGCCCGGCTGCCGTGGGAAAAATTGAGCCGCGCGACGTCCATGCCCGCGCGGATCATGCGCACCAGCACCGCCTCCTCGGCCGAGCTCGGGCCTACGGTCGCGATGATCTTCGTACGGCGCACTAGAGGGCGAGCGTCGCCATTACCTCTTCGGCATGACCCTCCACTTTGACCCGACGAAACACGTGTTCCACCTTGCCCTCGCGGCCGATCACGAATGTGGTGCGTTCGATTCCCCAGAAGCTTCGACCGTACAGGTTCTTCTCTTTGTACGTGCCGTACTGGCGGGAAACCGCTGCATCCTTGTCCGAGAGGAGCGGAAACGGGAGGTTGTATTTTTGGGCGAAGCGCTCGTGGCTCAACTCATCGTCGAGGCTCACCCCCAGGACGATCGCGTCCTTGGATTCAATGCGTGGGAAAGAATCGCGGAAGCCGCAGGCCTCCATGGTGCAGCCCGGCGTATCATCCTTGGGGTAGAAGTAGAGGATGACCCGCTTGCCTCGGAACTCGCTCAGGCTCACCCGGCGACCGAGCGTGCTGGGCAGGGAAAACTCGGGCGCCTGCATGCCAACCGTGAGGCTTTCCCCGGGGTAGTCGAGCATGTTGAGCTGGCTCCCCTTGCTCCGCCTCTTCTTCGGGGCGGGAGGAAGCACCCCCAGCTCGGGCTCGCGCGGCAGCCCCGTGGCCCCCGGTCCCTCATCGAACTCGAGCAGCCCTTGAGGCTCGCCTCGTCCGAAGGAGCCTCGAGCTTGAATCCTGGGACGCCCTTTCGCCGCGGATTTCGCGTTCATCGCCGCGGCGGAGGGACCGGACGGCCTGAGGACGATCGAGCTCCTCGAGGGAGTCTTCCCCCTCAGCGCAGGTGTGGTCTTCCGTGCCGGTGTGGCCTTCCGCGCCGGTGTGGCCTTCCGCGCCGGTCGGGCCTTCTCCGCCCTCGGGCGCGATTTCTTTCGAGCTTTCGCGCGGGCCTTCGCCTTCGATTTCCGACTCGCGGCGGACTTACTTATCTTCTTGGGCCTACGTGACTTGGATCTCTTACCCGGGCGCTTCCCCGCCATGGAGGGCTCCTCATTGGAGACGATTCGAACCGCTCTTCGATGGGCGCATAGTAATCGGAGCCCGCGCGCCGTTCAAGATTGCAACAGGCCGCGTGGCCGCCGCGGACGGCGATCGATTGGGGGGAAACTAACGGCGGGGGGTATTCGGAAGCAGGGGCGTTTCTCTCAAGTGCCCTTCGGTGAACACCGACTCGTCCATCGTGGCCGGCGCGGACACGTTCTCGAATCGAAGCGCCACGGGCTGTCCTTCGAAGGAGTGGAGCGTCGAGAGCCGAACCGGTCCGACCTGGGTCCACCCTTCCCAGGTGGCGCTCTTGGGCGAGCCCTTCATATCTTGTAGGAGATAATCCCAGCGGTCCAAGAGATGGGTCTTGGTGTTCACGTAGAGCCAGTAATGGTCCTTGGGCGTGAGCCCCACGCCCGGATCGAAAGTCAGCTCGAGGACGTCCCATTCCGCCCCCGCCGCGCCCTTCTTCCGTCCCGAGTACTTGAGGCGCGTCCCGGGATCGCGGAGCTTGAAGGGCATCATGAACCAATAGCTGTCGTTCACCCAGCGTTCGTATCCCATCTGGACGTGCGCCGAATCCGCATCGGGAACTCCGGTCGTGAATGACTTCCCCTTTCGATCGGAGAGATGGACGATCGCGGTGACGATCCGCCCCTTATCGTCGGGGCCCTCGACTCGATCCCGCCCGTTCTTCTTGTCCCACCAGTGGCGGAACCGCACGGTCTCTTTTCCGTCTTTCATCACGACGAAATCGAATCGCACGTAGGGAAGCCTTTCCCACGCCTCCTGCCCGCCCATCGCGCTCGTGAGCGCCTGCGCCACCGCGGCCGCCTTCGGGTCGGCCTTTCCCATGGGGGGAGGCGTCGAGCCGAAAACCTTCGCGGCGGGAAGGAGGATCGCGGCGACGACCAATAAAAAGGCGAGGGCAACGGCCAGCGCCGCCGCCCTTCGCCCGCGCGGTCCTGACGGACCTTGTTGGGTTGCCCAACCCACACGCGCCATCGATACCGGCTACCTCAGAGTTTTCAGAATCTGGATCAGCTTGGCCCGGTCAGGGACCTTCCCGATCTCGTGCACTTCAATGTGGCGGATGATTCCCTGTTTGTCGATGACAAATGTCGCCCGCTCCGAGTATCCCTCGGGCCGCAGAATTCCGTACTTCTTCGCAACCTCGCCGTGCGGCCAGAAATCCGCGAGGAGCGGGTACTCGATTCCTCCCAGGTGCTCGGCCCACGCTTTGTGCGTCGGTGCCGAGTCGACGCTCAACCCCAGGACCTGCGCGTCCAATCCTTCGAACGACTGCTTCTCCTTGCTGTACCCCGGCATCTGCACCGTGCAGACCGAAGTGAACGCGAGGGGATGAAAGACGAGGACGACGTTCTTCTTGCCTCGGAACGAGGACAACGTGACCTTGTTCCCGCTCTGATCGGGCAGGGTGAAGTCGGGCGCCGTATCCCCGACTTTGAGCGTCGCTGTACGATCCATCGTGGTTGCTTCCATCGTGCGCCCTCCTCAAACGTCGATGCGAGAATTACGAATGGTGCGTCGGGACGTCAAGCGCATTCGCGGTTTCTTCCGCGAGCCGCTTCAGTGTTTCGGGGTCGTTGACCCCTTTCTGAATTTCCTTGGGGATGAAATCGAGCAGGTGCTTCAAACCCAGGGATTCCTTGATGAGAGAACGGGCCACGACCATCCGCTGCACTTGGTTCGTGCCTTCGTAGATCTGGGTGATCTTGGCGTCACGCATGTACTTCTCGATCGGGTAATCGCGCATGTAGCCGTAGCCGCCGAAGATCTGCACCGCGTTGGTCGTGACCTCCATCGCGGTGTCGGTCGCGAAGAGCTTGCACATCGCGGAGAGCTTCGAGACGTTCGGCTCCCCCCGGTCCACCGCCAGGGCCGCCACGTAAACGAGATTCCGGGCGGCCTCGACCTTGGTCGCCATATCGGCGAGCATGCCCTGGATCATCTGAAACGAGGAGATCGGCGCACCGAACTGTTCGCGGTACCCGGCGTAGACCATCGCGTACTCGAGGGCGCCCTGCGCCAGGCCCACGGCCTGAGCGGCAACCCCGGGACGCGCCTTGTCGAGCGTCATCATCGCGTGCTTGAATCCCATGCCCGGGACCTCCCCGAGCAGGTTTTTCACGGGAACGCGGCAATCCTCGAAATGGATCTCCACGACGGGGACGCAGCGAATCCCCATCTTGTCCTCGACCTTTCCGATACGGAATCCGGGCGTTCCCTTCTCCACCATGATCGCGCTGGTGCGGCGGGATTTCGATGCGGGATCGGTGACCGCGAAGACGGTGTAGATGTCGGCGGCGCCGCCGTTCGTATTCCATTTCTTCTCGCCGTTCAAGACGTAGAAGTCTCCGTCTCGGACGGCCGTGGCGCGGAGGCTCGCGGCGTCGCTCCCGGCGAATTTCTCGGACAGACCGAAGGAGATGAGCTTCTCTCCCTTGGCGATCGGGCGGAGGAAGCGGTGCTTTTGCTCCTCGGTCCCGCCGACCAGGACTGGGAACGTTCCGAGCGCGTTCACGGCATAGAGCACGCCGACGCCTCCGCACGCGCGCGACAGCTCCTCCACGCAGATGCAGAGGTCGATGACGCCCCCGCCCGCGCCGCCGTACTCCTCCGGAATCCAGACTCCCATGAGGCCCGCCTTCGCGATCGCCTCCTTGATATCCCAGGGGTATTCCTGCAATCGATCGTATTTCGCCGCGAGCGGACGCACCACCTTCTCCGCGACCGCGCGCGCTCGCGCGCGCCATATCAGATTCTGCTCGGTGAGAATTCCGGACAACGATTTCCCCTCAGCGGTGGTTGGGTGTGTTGCGGATGCGCCCCGCGGGCGCGTTGCGTGAGGCACGATTATTCCCGATCTCCGGCGCGCTTGTCACCAGAAGTTTCCGAGGACGGCGGCCGGGAGTCACGTGGGGCGACCCGGCGAGATAGAAGCGCCAGGGGATGGTGTCCCAGGGACCGGGGACATTCTGGCAGCCGATCCGGGGCGATGTCGCGACGTCGGGCTCGGCGACCGGGTCCCCCCGCTCGATCCAGAGATCGTCTCCGCGAAGATCCGCGCGGTTCCACGCGAGATCCAGTCCGAATGCCCGGCAGAGCCGCGCCGGCCCGGAGGCGAGAAGGTGTCGATCGGCGAGCCCGCGTGCTTCTTCCATCCACTCGATTCCCTGAAGCGGCTCGGCCGCGCGGATGAGGACCGCGGCCGGCTTCCCTCTGGCCTCGGTCACCGCGTTCAGGAGATGGTGCATCCCGTAGGTGAGATAAACATACGCAAAGCCGGGAGGGCCGTAGAGCGGCTCCGTGCGCGGCGTGACTCCCGCGCGCGCGTGACAGGCGAGGTCCTCCTCGCCGATGTAGGCCTCGGTCTCGACGATTCGCCCGCGCAGGATCTGCCCGTCGACGCGGCGCGACAGGACGCAGCCCAAGAGCTCGCGCGCGACCGTCAGGGTCGGCCGGGAGTAGAAGGAACGAGGGAGCGCGGAGGCCACGGGGCGAGTATACATCGGACGAGCGGGTAGCCTACACTCCGGCCGTGCCGGGATCCTCCGACGAGCCGCTCCCCGTTTCCGCGGAATCGCGGGCGATCCTTTTCCTCACGGTCTTCATCCACCTCCTCGGCTTCGGGATCATCATCCCCCTGCTTCCCTATTACGCGGAGACCTACGGCGCGACCGGATTCACGGTCGGACTCCTCACAACGTCCTTCTCGTTCTCCCAGTTCGTCTTCGCGCCGGTTTGGGGCAGGCTCGGCGACCGCATCGGGCGCCGGCCGATCCTCATCGGAAGCCTCCTTCTCACCGGCGTGTCCTACATCGTCTATGCTGCGGCCACCTCGCTCACGCTCCTCTTCGTGTCGCGGATGCTCGCCGGCGTTGCGGGCGCCGTCCTCTCGACCGCCCAGGCCTACGTGGCCGACACGACGAGGCCGGAGGATCGGACGAAGGGCATGGGCTTGATCGGCGCGGCGTTCGGGATGGGATTCATCTTCGGCCCCGCGATCGGGGGCGCCCTGAGCCGATGGGGTTACGCGGTCCCGGCCTACGCTTCGGCCGCCCTCGCGCTTGCCGCCGCCGCGTTCGCGTTCGTGCGGCTTCCCGAATCGCTCCCGCCCGGGGCGCGCGCGGGGATCTTGGCGAGCCGCCGCTCGAGGACGCTGCGCGAGGCGCTCGCGAGGCCGGTGGTGGGGGTCGTGCTGGGACTTTTCTTTGTCGCGACCCTTTGCTTCTCGGGGATGGAGACCATCCTGGCGCTCTTCTGCCAGCGGTTCTATGGCTGGGGGCCCCACGAGATCGGCTATCTCTTCGCCTACGTCGGCGTCGTGGCCGCCTCGATGCAGATCGGGATCGTCGGCGCGCTCGCGCGGCGTTTCGGCGAGCGCGCGCTGGTGCGGGCGGGGCTCGCGTTGATGGGGGCCGCGTTCGTCGTAGCGGGGATCGTCCCCCCGCTCGCGCTCTTCCTCGCCGTCATGGGGGCGATCGCGGTGGCGAGTGGTCTCACGACACCCTCTTTGTCGGGGCTCATCTCGATCGCCACGCCGGCGGACGAGCAGGGTGGGATCCTCGGCGTCTACCAGTCGCTTGGCAGCCTCGCGCGCGCGACGGGCCCGTTCCTGGCCGGATTCGTGTTCGACGTCGTGGGTCCCGGCGCGCCGCTCTGGATGGCCGGGATCGTGCTGTGGATCGCCGCCCTCGCCGCGGCCCGATTGCCGCGGCGGAGCGCGTCCCTTACCGCGCGATCGACTTCTTGATGCTGGCGCGGAGCTTCTCGAGGCCCTCCGCGAGCGCTTCCCTCGAGATCACGAGCGGTGGGCGGAACCGGATCGAATTGGGACCCGACCCGATCACGATCACGCCTTCTTCATAGGCCTTCGCGATCACCTGATCGCGGAGCGCCGCGTCTTTGAGATCGAAGGCGCACATGAGCCCTTTGCCGCGCGCGTTCGAGACGTGGTCCGGGAACTCACGCGTCAGGGACTCGATGCCATGGAGGAGCTCCGCCCCGCGGGCGGCGGCGTTGTCGAGAAGCTTCTCCTCCGCCATGATCTCGAGATACCGCCCGGAGCGCACCATGTCGACGAGCGTGCCCCCCCAGGTGGAGTTGAGCCGGCTCGAGACCCGGAATACATTGTCCTTCACCTCGTCGATCCGCGCGCCCGCGATGAATCCACAGACCTGCGTTTTCTTGCCGAAGGCCACCATGTCGGGCTTCACGTCGTAGTTCTCGTAGGACCACATCTTGCCCGTCAGCCCCAGGCCCGCCTGCACCTCGTCGAACACGAGCATCGCTTCGTACTCGTCCGCGATCCGACGGAGCTCCTGTAGGAATTCCTTCCGGAAGTGGTTGTCGCCCCCCTCCCCCTGGATCGGCTCGATGATGATGGCCGCGATATCGTCTTGGTTGCGCTCGAAGGCGATCTTGATCTGCGCGATCGAAAGCGCTTCGCGCTCCTTCACGTCCCGGAGATTATCGTCGTGGAGCGGAAATCGCACCTTGGGGTTCAACACACGGGGCCAATCGAATTTCGGGAAGTAGGCTGTCTTACGCGGGTCGGTCGTGTTGGTCAGCGAGAGGGTGTAGCCCGAGCGGCCGTGGAATGCCTGCTCGAAATGAAGCACTTTGCGACCGTGCTCCTCGCGGTACCCACGCGCGAAGTTCTTGCGCACCTTCCAGTCGAACGCGGCCTTGAGCGCGTTCTCCACCCCGAGCGTCCCGCCCGCGACGAGGAACAGGTGCGGAAGGTAGCCGGGCATCGCGTAGGTCCCGAACGTCTCGACGAACTCGGCCATTTCGACCGTGTAGACGTCCGAGTTCGAAGGATTGTGCAGGGCCGCGCGCAGGAGCTTCCGCGTGAACTCCGGGGTCTTCATGCCGGGGTGGTTCATCCCGACCGGGTTGGTCGCGAAGAAAGAGAAGAAATCGAGGAGGCGCCTCCCGCGGCGCGAGTCGTAGATATGGACGCCCTCGCTCTTCTCGAGATCGAGGACGAAGTCGAAACCGTCCGCGAGCATTCGCTTCGCGATCGTCTCATGAACCTTGTCGGGAGTGATCTTCACCGACGAGGCGGCCAGGGTCGGATTCATCCAGTGCTCCTTTCGGGCTGAGGAACCTTCATTCCGATTCAATCTTGATCCGGCTCTGCTCCTTGGCGGTGGCCAGGACCATGAGGGTGCGCGTCTGCCGCACGCCGCGCACCGAATTCAGCTTCTCGATGAGGAGCTTGCGGAACGCGGCCATGTCCTGGACCCGCACCTTGAGGAGGAGCGAGAACTCACCCGTGATGTGATGGCACTCGAGGACCTCGTCCAGCCCCCGCACGATCTGGATGAAACCTGTCTCGAGCTTCGGATGCTCGATCAGGATCTCGACGAATGCGGTGATGTCCTGTCCCAATTTGCGCCCGTCGAGGAGGGCGACATATCCCCGGATGACGCCGTTGCGCTCGAGCTTCCGGATCCGTTCGTTGACCGAGGGGGGCGTGAGCCCAACCGCCTTGGCCACGTCGGCCTGCGAGACCTTGGCGTTGTCTTGCAGCAGCGCGAGAATCTTTCGGTCCGTGGCGTCCAGGGCGGCCCCGTTGTTTTGTTTTGTTAGGGCGGATGAGATCATTGCCTAATATTATTCGGCATTTTAGCCTGTTGAGTCAACTTTTATTTAGTCGAAGGCGATACGGACCATGGGCGCGGCCGCTTGAAGCGGGCGCCTCGTCGGCGTAGGCTTGTACTCGTGAGCTTTCCAAACCCTTTCCCCAGGAGACCCCGCGCACCCCATGAAAAGACCAGAATCGATTAAAACACTTAAAGTTAGCGGATATCTCCCGGTGACCGTGAAGCAGGAAATGAGGCGTAATCTCGTCGGGATGATCGAGCGGGGGGAGATTCTCTTTCCAGGGATCGTCGGGTACGAGAAGACGGTCCTCCCTCAGATCGAGAACGCCATCATGAGCGGCCACGACTTCATCCTGCTCGGGCTGAGGGGCCAGGCGAAGACCCGAATCCTGCGCCAATTGGTCCGCTTCCTCGACGAATGGATCCCCGCGGTCGAAGGCTGCGAGCTGAACGACGATCCTCTGAATCCGGTCTGCCCCGCGTGCAAGCGGCGTCTCGCGGCCGAGGGGGATGAGGTTCCGATCCGGTGGATTCACCGCGACGAGCGCTATCGCGAGAAGCTCGCGACGCCCGACGTCACGATCGCGGACTTGATCGGCGACATCGATCCGATCAAGGCCGCGAACCGGAGACTCTCGTACAGCGACCCCGAGGTCATGCACTACGGGATCGTGCCGCGGACCAATCGCGGGATCTTCGCCATCAACGAGCTGCCCGACCTCCAGCCCCGGATCCAGGTCGGGCTCCTCAATATCCTCGAAGAGAAAGACATCCAGATCCGCGGATTTCCAATCCGGCTTCCCCTCGACGTCCAGATCGTGTTCTCCGCGAACCCGGAGGACTACACGAACCGCGGCAACATCATCACCCCGCTCCGAGATCGCATCGCGTCGCAGATCATGACCCACTACCCCTACACGCTCGAGGACGCGATGAAGGTCACCGAGCAGGAAGCGTGGACGAGCCGCGGCGAGGGAATCGAGGTCGTGGTCCCCGCATACATGAAGGAGCTCGTGGAGACGGTGGCGCTCCAGGCGCGCAAGTCCTCCTACGTCGATCAGGGCTCGGGCGTGAGCGTTCGCATGACGATCTCGCTCATGGAGAACCTGATCTCGAACGCGGAGCGCCGCGGCATCCGGACCGGCGAGCGCCGCCAGGCGGTACGCATCTGCGATCTCCAGAACGGGATCGCTTCGATCAGCGGCAAGGTCGAGCTCGTGTACGAGGGGGAGCAGGAGGGCGCGGTCGCCGTTGCGAAGCACCTCGTCGGGAAGGCCGTAAAGGAGGTGTTCGCTCGCCACTTCCCCGACGCCTACAAAGCCAAGGAGAAAAACGAGGGTGCGCCCTCCGAGTACGACCCGATTTTCCGCTGGTTCGCCCAGGGGAAGCGGGTCGAAATCTCCGACGAGCTCTCGACGCGGGATTTCCACCAGCGGCTCTCTCAAGTGACCGGGCTCGAGGAGCTCCCGAAGCGCTACCTCTCGATCAAGGACTCGATCGAGCTTCCCACCGCGATGGAGTTCGTCTTGGAGGCGCTCCACCAAAACTCGATCCTCGCCAAGGAACGGACCGACACGAGCGCGCTCGCCTACACGGACATGTTCTCGACCATGCTCGGAAAGCCGGAGGACGCGGAGGACTGATCGTGGATTTCCGCTACTCCAAGTGGGACGAGCGGCTCATCAAGAACGTCCACTTTCTCAAGAACCTGCTCTCCCTCTACAACCGCCTCCTTCTCATGACCGACGGAAACGTCGATGAGGCCCTCCGCGCTCTGGAGGAGCTCGGGGAGCGATTCGGATTCTTCAATTCCAAATTCACTCCCGATGATTTCAGAAAACACCTTCTGGAGTCCGACGCGGTCCAGGAGGTGAACGGGAAGCACGTCTTGACCCGGCGCGGCGAGCGGATGATCCGGCAGGATTCGCTGGATCGTATTTTCAGCGCGCTGGCGAAGGATTCCGCGGGGGATCACCGCGTGCCGCGGACCGGCGCGGGCGGAGAGAAGATCACCGAGACGAGACCCTACGTTTTCGGGGACAGCATCTCGGACATCGATTTCCTGTCGAGCGTGCGGAACTCGGTCCGCCGGCAGCGGGGGGAGTGGGGGCAGGAGGGGCTCAACCTCACCGAGGACGATTTGGAGGTCTTCGAGACCGAGCATTCCTCATCGTGCGCGACCGTGCTCCTCATCGACGTGAGCCACTCGATGATTCTCTACGGCGAGGACCGGATCACCCCCGCAAAGCAGGCGGCGCTGGCTTTGGCCGAGCTGATCCTGACCCGCTACCCGAAAGATTCGCTCCATGTCGTCCTGTTCGGCGACGACGCGTGGGAGGTGAAGATCCGCGACATTCCCTACGCGTCGGTGGGTCCTTATCACACGAACACCAAAGCGGCGCTCCAGCTCGGGCAGCGGATCCTCGCGAGGCAGAAGCACGCGAACAAGCAGATCTTCATGATCACGGACGGGAAACCCTCCGCGATCCACGAGAACGGGCGGTTGTACAAGAATGCGTTCGGCCTCGACCCCAAGATCGTGAACAAGACCCTGGACGAGGCCGTGCAGTGCCGTCGCAAAAGGATCGCAATCACCACGTTCATGGTGACGCAGGATCCCTATCTCGTTCGGTTCGTCGAGCGCTTCACCCAGCTCAACAAGGGCCGGGCCTATTTCGCCGATCTGGAAAACCTCGGCTCCTACCTCTTCGTGGACTACAACCAGAACCGGCGCAAGCGGGTGAACTAGGGACGCGCGGGAGGTCGCGACCCGGCGATCAAACGGAGCATACGCCCGCCACCGGGCGTTGCACCTGACTACGCGGCCGTCACTTGAGGGCGTACCCCAGCCCGGCACGGAGGCTCACCAATTGCACTTCCCCCAGACTCGGTGCGTCATACGCGAACTGCCTGGCGAAACTCTGATGGAATGTGGCGCTGAGCTCCAGAATGGCGGCCCCCGGGAGCCTGGCGTAACCGCCGCCGCCGAAATTCAATCCTGAGAAGAGGCCGGAATCGGAGTACTGGGTAAGCCTCTGCGAGAAGAAATTCACATACTCTCCGCGCCGCTCGAGCCGGTACATCCCCAATCCCAGGCGGAAGAGCGCCTCGATACGGCGCGGCGTCCGCGGACCGATCTCGACTCCGAACGTCCAAGGGGTCACGGTGCTCACGAACGAGCCCTCGTGCGCGGTCCGGACGCGCTCAACGTCGGCCCACACCCGTAGAGAGTAGGAGACCGCGTAACGGACCGCTCCTCCGCCGCCCCACCCCGTTTCTCTCAATCCGTTTCCACTTAAAGCGCGCGTCCCGTGAACGATCAGGCACAGACGTGGGGGGGCCGGGCCGATCGGCGCGGCGGATGTCGCGACGGCATTCCATGAGAGCGTGACGGTGAGGAGGAGGGAATTCCAGCGGGACCGAAGGCGCATCTTCCTCTCGCTTGCACCCTTGAGGCCGCCCCGGTCGTCACAGGGGATACGCGAGGCCGGCTTGGATGGCCAGGAAATCGGAATCGATGAACCGATTCCCCACGACATGGTGGAACTTGAAACCCGTCCCAAAGACGGCCCGCGGGGATAGTGGCGTCGCGATCCCGAATCCGAAATTGAATCCGAAATCATTTTCGCTGTCCGAGCTTATGACGAAGGTGGACGGCGGAAAGAACTCGGTGACCTTTTCGCCCACGTGATAGA
>VBOW01000060.1 GCA_005893275.1 Candidatus Eisenbacteria bacterium
GGTCCGCCGCAGAATAGGAGCGGCCTTCTTGGACAGCAGTGCTGGAACTGCTAGGATGAGAACATGAAAAAGTCAGGCGCGAGCCAGGGCCAGTCGGCATCGGAGCTCATCTCGAAAAGAATCGCCGAGCTCGGGGACTGGCACGGGGGAACCCTCAGCAGAATGCGCAAGCTCATCAAGGAAGCAGACCCGGACGTCGTCGAGGAGTGGAAGTGGATGGGCACTCCGATTTGGTCGCACGACGGCATCATCTGCACTGGCGAATCCTACAAGAATGTCGTGAAGCTTACGTTTGCCAAGGGCGCGTCTCTAGAGGATAGGGCCCGTCTCTTCAACTCGAGTCTCGACGGAAACACACGCCGCGCGATCGACATCCACGAAGGAGAAAAAGTTGACGAGTCCGCCTTCAAGGCGCTCGTTCGCCAAGCGGTCGCGCTCAACAGTTCTGGCAAGTCGAAACCTTCGAAGAAAGCGAAGTCCTAAGGGATTCCGCCACCCGCTTCGGAACGGCCGATCCTCTTGATGTCCATTACCCGAGTTCCCTCATTGGGTCGCCTTCCATCGTGTCATCCTATCTTCCAAACCGGTCGAATCGATACGCCAGCTTCGGGCCCCCTTTCCCCTCGTACGCGAGCTGAGCGACGAGCAGCGCGAACGGCTCGGTGTAGCGGGCGATCCGCAGCGGGCCGGCATCCACCGGATCGAAGCCCACGTCGCGGATCATCTTGGCGGTCAGGTTCTTGCCGCTCCGGTCGTCGCCGCAGTACACCAGACCCGGTCGGCTGGCCTTGCGCCTGGCTTCGTACACGCCGAAGAGCACTTCACTCGGCACGGTGTTAAAGGCGGAGACGACCCGGGCCTTTGGAAGCCGCTTTGCAAGCGTCTCCGCGCCGGAGGAGGTGTGGGCGACGACGAGTTCGGTGTCGTCGTCATTCATCGGGAGGGAGCAGGTTACGATCACCTTGCCCGACAAGTCGCCTGCCTGATTGAGCACATCGTCTATTCGCGACCAGTGCACGGCCAGCAATACCGCGTCTGCTTCCTGGGCGGCCTCACGCGGCGTGCCGGGCCGCGCCTTGCCCTTGGCCTCCCGCGCGAGCCTCTCGAGCTTCTGGTTGCTGCGGGCATAGCTGAATACCACTTCATGACCGGCTCCCGCAAAGATCGTTCCGAGCTTGCCGCCCATCAACCCCGAACCCAGAATGCCAACGCGCATGATGATTCCCTCGGCTTCGTTGATCCGCCACCGAAACTGCTCATACTCCTGACTTCGCGAAAGCAGGATACGCGCTTTCGCCGGAGGTCGCCGCTGCGGGGAGAGGTAGGGATTTGTTAGTCTCAGCTCGGCGGACAAGCGCTAGGCCTTTGACAGCCCCGACACTGGAGGAATCGATGAAGACGACCGAATGGATCCTGGCGCAGCTCGAGAGTGAAGCACCCCGGACGCGGCGCGCGCTCGAGCGTGTGCCGGAGGGACGGGACGACTGGAAGCCGCATGAGAAATCAATGCCCCTTGGCCGCCTGGCCATGTTGGTGGCCACGATGCCGACCTGGATCAACCTGGTCGTCGATCGGGACGAGCTCGACATCGCCCCGAAGACGGGATCCAACGTCGACCAGAAGCCACTTCGGACGCGGGCCGAGCTGGTCCAGGCGCTCGACGAGGGGGTCGCCGAGGCGCGTACTGTGCTTCGGAAGACGACGGACGACCACTTGAAGAAACCCTGGCGGCTCCTCGTCGGGGGGAAGGTCGTCAGCGAGGAGCCCCGCGAGGTCGTCCTCCGAGACACGATGATGCACCTGTCCCATCACCGCGGCCAGTTGACCGTCTATCTCCGGCTCAACGGAGCCCCGGTGCCTTCGATTTACGGACCCACGGCGGACGACATGCAGTTTGCCTGAGCGACCGGCCGGTGAGCGTGCGCATGCACGCTCTTGTCGTCACCGCGCGGTAACAGGCGGCCCGCGCATGCTGGACCGTCGGGTCCTACGTCGTCAGGATTACGACCTGCTTGACCTTGCGGAACTCCTTGGGATCGACGATGCGGAGCTCCACCATGCCCTTTCCCACAGGCTGTATCGTGTAGCTTGAGACCGGCTGCGCGCTCAAGACCCGGGCTTTATCGGACGGAATCCGGATCACGTTCTCCTGGTCGGTATCCAGAGGGGTGAACACCGTCTGGTCGAAATGGCCCGAGGGCTTTAGGGTCTTCCCGAGTCCAAGGACGCCGCCCTTCGCCTCCACGATACCGGAGCGTGTGAGCTCCTTCTTCGTCCCTATTGTGTAGAAGATGGTCGCGAGCTCATGCTGCTTTTCCGCCAGCTCTTGCTGCCTTTGCGCGAGCTCTTGCTGCTGGCCCTGGACCTCGGCGGAGAGTCCCGAGACTTGGGTCTGCAGGGTATCGACCTGCGTGGCGAGCTGTTCGATGCGCTCCTCCTTCTCGGCCGCCAATTTCCGGAGCCCGGCGATCATCTTCTCCAACCCCGCGATCTTGACCCGATTATTCTTCAGCCTCGAATCCAGCTCCTGGATCCGCTCCTTGGTACGCTCGATAGCGCCCTTGAGGATGGCGATACGGGTGAGGACCTGGTCGTGAAGGGTCGGCGGCAGTTGGACCTCGTTCCGGTCACCGGCTGGAAGGCCCCGTATTGTTCCCTCTCCCACCACGATGGCGTTCAGGCTGTCCTGGATCACGACGATCTCGTTGACGGCCTGCTCATAGCGATGCCGCATGCTCTCCTGCTCGGCAGTCGCCAGGGCGTAGTTCGCCACGGACTTTCGATACTTGGAATAGAAGGCGATGGTGGTGCCGACCAGCAGCACGCTGATCAAGGCCAGAGCTACAACATACGATCTGCGCATGAGCCAACCTCCTCATCCGTGCGAATCGTCTCCGGCTGGCAAGTCGCCCATGAGCCGCTTGCGACGTTTCTGGCAGCCGGCCGGACCCGACCCGTCTGGGCATAGGCGGATAGCCCGCAAGACAAATGCCATCGGGCGCCTGCGCCCTGCTCCCACGAACCGATGCGGATGCACAAGCGATTCCAGCACTTGCCCTTGGCGGGCGGCAAGAGACGCGTCTACAACGGACTCCCCCGGATTCCACGGCCTCGAGATTGTACTTTTGGGAACGCCCAGACCGCGGGGATTAGCCGGACTTTACATATTGTGGTCCGTGGCGTTGGCGGGCGCAGCGGACCTGGATTTCCCCTACGACCTGGGTCGAGCAGTGTTCTGAACGGAAAGGATATTGCCGTCCGGATCTTTGAACCACGCGACCTGCAAATTGCCGGCAACATGGACGTCCCCCTTGCGAGTCACACCCGGCAGCTTGTCATAATGCTCGAACGTCACCCCCTTGGCTTTCAGCTCCTTCACGGTTCTCTCCACGTCATTCACTTCCCATAACGCCGCCGTTCCCCTGTTCGTCCCGGCAAACTCCGAACGATAAACACAAAGCTTGCTGCCGCCGCTTTGATACACCGAAGCGGCGCCGGGCATGGAGCCGATCTTCTTGAGCTCCAGCGTCTGCTCGTAGAACCGCTCCGCCGTCCTCAGATCCTTGACCGGAAGCATGGGCTGCACATCCGTGTTTCCCAACATCGCATTCTCCTTTTCCGCTGCCACGTCACCGGCGAGCGGAGGGAATGGTACTACGGCTTCATCGGGGTCCCGGGCCGAATTCCGAAACGCCGGCTCAGCTCCAGGATTCTCGCTCTCGACCACGCGTCTTTCGGGTTGGCGAGCGCCGCGCGTCCGTACAGTGCGATGGCTTCCTGAAAACGGCCTTCCCGCTCGCGCAACGCGGCCAGGCCGAGAAGCGCCCCGCCTTCCTCTGGATGGATCCGCAAGGCGTCTTCAAACGCTCGCGCCGCCTGTTCGAAATCACCCAAGTCCATCTCCAGGGCGCCCAGGTCGGCCCAGGTTTCCGGATCGTCCCGGCGCCCGTCGATCGAAAGCAGGTAATGGCGGCGGGCCTCCTCCAGACGGCCCTCCCGATGGAGGAATCCCGCGAGGGTGAGCTCCGCGTCCGCGTTCATCCGCGCCGGCATCGGCCCGGCTCCAAGGTTCGAAAGCGTGTAGACACCGACCAGGCCCGCCACGGCGGCGGCACGGGCCGGGCGTTTCGCATCGACGAGAAACCATTGAACGCCTCGCGCGGCGAACATGGCCAGGTAGGGCACGAGCGGCACCCGATACCGGGCCGTGATGAAGAAGGCCACATTGGCGAGGGCATAGATCACGATGATCCAGGCCAGGAGCGGCGCTCGTTTCCAAGCGATCCCGAGCCCCAGGAGCGACAGCGGAACAAGCACGCCGAACGGAAACGCAATCCCGGGCGCCTTCCAGAGGAGGGCCCAGAGGACAGGCGAATAGGCCCGCGCGGGATAAATTGCCTGATTCCGGAAGATCTCGTCTCCCCCGAGGAGGAGACGGACCTTCCGCAGCTGAAGCCGGAGAAAAGCTACGGGATCCCGGCGAGCCCATTCCGTGACTTTGCGGACGAAATAATTCGAGGCGCCGCCCTTGGACCAGATCCCATGCCGGACCGGTTCCGCGGTCAGATCTTTCCATCTGATGTCGGGACGCACCGCGACGATCTCGTCATAGCGTGGATTGTTCCCGATGTAGAGATTGACGCCCCCGTTCCATGAGATCGGGATCAGCTCGCCTCCCCGCGCCAGATTCCGGATCGTGGCGGGCGCGATCGCGAGCATCGCTCCGAGGAGACACCAGAGAGCGAGACGGCGTGCGAAAGCGGCGAAGATCCCGACCAATACCAAAGACGTCGCCGTCACGAGCGAAGCGAATCCGGCCACCGCGCCCGCCGCAAGCCAGAGCAGAGGGGGCCGCTCCGCCCCGCGGGCGAGCAGGGCCAGCGCCACGGCGCCGAGCTGGAGCGCCACGGTGAGCGACACTCCCAGAAGCTCCCCGTCGAAATAGATCAACGTCCCATAGAGCGCGACCGCGAGGCCGGCCGTGAGGCCCACCGCTCGCCCGAATTCTTTGGCCCCAGTCCACGCCGTGAGAAGGGCGGCGAAGGCGCCGAGTGCGGCTTGAACGAGACGAGGGGCGAGGAAGCTCACGCCTCCCGCCGCCCAGTAGATGAGCCCGAGGAAGTAGGGATATCCCGGAGGCTGCCAGAAGATCTTGTCGGGGTGCCCTTCGCCGGCCGCGATCGAGCGTGCGGCCTGATGGAACGTGAAGGCATCGACCAGCGGGTGGTCGAAGTAGGGGCTCTGGCGCATGGCCAGGACATGGGCCAGGCGGAGCGCGAACGCGAACGCGAAGACGAGGAGCGCGTCGGAGACGCGGAGCCGTGACTCACCGCGGGAGCCCTGCACGGTGGCGAGCACCCGATCGTGCTCCTGCTACTCTATGGTCGCCCGCGTCCTCAGGCGCGTCGAGAAGCGCCGGGGTCGCGGGGCGAGCGTCACGGACCGATCCCGTAGCGCTCGATCAAGAGCCTGCGGTGGTGAAGCTCGTGGCCGGCCACGATCCACGCGAGCGCGCGAACGCTGACCGTCTTGTCATTGGCGGTCCCGCGGCGGACCAGCGCAGCGGCGTCGAAGCTACGGAACAGCGCGATTGACGCCGTGCGCACCGACTCGAGCTCTTCCAGCACGTCCGCAAGCGGCCTCGCGTCAAAGCATGCCATCGGCACGTACTTGGTCTCGTCGAATCCCGCGAGCGGCGTGGTGTCGCCACGCCCGATGCGGAGGGCGCGGTAGGCAAACACGCGCTCCGTGTCCGAGAGATGACCGATCACCTCTTTCACGCTCCACTTCCCCGGCGCGTAGCGGTGGAGGGCCCTCGCCCCGTCGAGCGGCCTGAGCAGGCGGCTCGTGTCCGCGATCTGCCCCGATAGCGCCGACAGGGCGTCATCGCCCGGGACCTTCTCGATGTACTTGCCGTAGTAGTCGAAGAACTCGTCAGCGGCCGGGCGTGGGATGGCGGCGGTTGCAGGCATCCGTCTACGTCACCGTTTCGCGCCGAGGCCCGCGCATTCGAGCATCCGCTCATGCTGAGCGCCAGTGAGCGGCATCACCGACAGTCGCGGCAGCCTGGCGAGGTCCGCGGACTTGAGCACCGCATCCGTCCGAAACGTGGCAAGGGGCACCGGGAAAGGAAACTCGCGGCCCGCCTTGAGGCGCACGACGACCCGCTTGGGATCGCCGAGCTTGGGGTCCGGAAAGGGATCCGAGTCCGCTACCGCGAGCCCGACCACCTGCTTCTCGTCGCCGGTGTGGTAGATGGCCACCGTATCGCCCTTCCGGACGGATCGCAGATGCTTCAAGGCGAGGGGGTTCTTCACCCCGTCCCATACGGTGCTCTTGTCTCGAGTCAGATCCCCGAACGAGTAGGTCGTGGGCTCGGTCTTGAAGAGGAAGGCAGCCACACGCAAACGTTAGCCAGAGCGCCCGAAGGGCGCAAGGAAAAGCTCTGCTGCTGCTTCTGTCCCGCCGGGTGGATCGATCCGAGGCTAATTTGGTAACATGCCGGACACAGGCGATGGAGTTCCGCCTCTAACCGCCCGATTCGGGCTGATGACTCCTACCTTCGGATGCGATGGTGGGAGTCATTTGCGTTAGCCCCTTGGGAGGAGAGAGATGGACGCCCTCGCGGTAGCCGCCCTCGCGGCAGGACTCATATTCCTCGCGAGCCTCGTCGCCGTCGAGGCGGCGCTTTCCGTTGCCATCATCGAGATCATCGCGGGCGTCGCCGCAGGGAACATCTTCGGGATCCACGGCGCTCCGTGGCTCGATTTCCTCGCGCAGTTCGGTGGGGTTCTTCTCACCTTCCTGGCCGGTGCCGAGGTCGACCCCGGCCTACTGCGAAGCAATCTACGCTCGAGTGTTGCCCTTGGGGCGGCGTCCTTCCTCTCGCCATTCCTCCTCGCGGGCGCCTTCGCCCTCCTCATCGCCCATTGGACTCTGAAGGCGTCGCTCATCGCGGGCGTGGCGCTCTCCACAACCTCGCTCGCCGTCGTATACGCCGTGCTGGTGGAGACCGGATTAAGCGTTACCCGACTTGGAAAGCTCCTCATGGCGGCGACCTTCGTGACCGACATCGGAACGGCTCTCGCGCTGTCTCTGCTCTTCATCCCGCGGTACCGCGGTGTTCTTCCTCGTGTCCGCCGCAGCCATCGTGCTTGCGCCCCGGATCATCCCGCCGATCTTCGAGCGCTACGGCGACCGGGTGATCGAGCCTGAGATCAAGCTCCTCTTCGCGATTCTCTTGGGGCTCATGCTCCTCGCCAGCATCGGGAAGAGCCACGCGGTGCTCCCGGTCTTCGTGCTCGGGCTGGTCCTCGCACCGATGTTTCACCGCCACAGGGACCTCCAGCGAAAGCTCCGCGTGGTGGCCTTTGGCGTAATCACGCCGATGTTCTTCCTCAAGGGCGGTATGAACGTCTCTCTGGCGCTGATCTGGCCGCAAATCGGACTCGTCCTGGCGTTCTTCCTGGTGAAGCTCGTCTCCAAGTCCGTGGCGGTCTATCCGCTCGCGCGACAGCACATGCCCGGAGCGCCGGTGTACGCGACGCTGCTCATGAGCACCGGGCTCACCTTCGGGACCATTTCCTCTCTGTACGGGCTTAACGCCGGCTTCATCGACCGCGCTCAGTTCTCCGTGCTCCTGTTCGTCGTCATTGCGAGCGCCGTCGTCCCGACTCTCGTCGCCCAGCGGTGGTTCGCGCCAAAGCTAACCCCCGAGGAGCGGGAGGAGGTCCTGGCACGCGAAGAGGAGAGTATGTAGAGGAGGACGCAACGGCCAGTCCTGCACGTTCCGCCCGATCATCCTCCCGACATCAAGAGGAGCGTGAAGATCACGAGATCCATGAATCCATGGATGATCCACGCCCAAGTGAACCCCCGCGTGTCCATCATGCTCTTGCCCCACAGGAAGCCGGCGAACCCGGCCATGACGACGCCCGTCGGGCCCGATGGGTGGCCGAACCAATGGCCCAGACCGAAGCGGGCCGACGTGATCCAGAGCGCCTGGGAAGCGCCCACGACGGGAACCAATCGGGCAAGGAGAACCGAGCGGAACCGAAACTCCTCCTGGGCGGCGTTGAAGACGGAGAACGCGAGGGCCAGCGGCAGTCCCTTCAAGGCGCGCTGAAGAAGGTGAGGATCCGGTCTTACGGTGACCATGAGCTGGAGAAGGAGCGGGCCCGCGAGGAAGAACACGAGGAAGGGCCCGAACCACGCCCACGAAACGCGCGGTGCCCGGAAGGGCATCGGGCACTGAGCCGATAGGTCGCCTCGGACGAGGAACAGGTCGCGGCGGGTGAGACCGCTGCCGATCAGGCTGGCGGCCAGGAACAAGCAGGGTATGAGCTCCAGCAGAGAGTCCGCGAATACGAACTGCCACGTGGGGGCATGGGCGAGCCATGCGCGCCACATTCCTGTCGACTCGACTTGGAAGAGCAGCAGGTAACCAAGGACGAGCAGCGCCATCGACCGCAGGTAGCCCCGAAGTGGCCGAAGGCGCGGCAGCGCGTGGGCCACAGCGAGGAGACCCGCGCTTGCGCCCAGGTTGAGGAGGGGTAACCAGCCTGGCGGATCCGCGTGCAGCGCGACGCGAAAGAGGATGGCCGCGAACGGGCTGGCCGGAAGAATCGCCAGCCACGCGATAAGCGATACGACGATCGACGAGGTGGGCTTTTCACCGATTTGCGTGCCGTAGGCGCTCATGCGCGCATTGGGCCGACCCGCTCCAAAACGATCTCACGCACGTGGGCGCCTCCGTTCTCCCGGGTCTCGATGGAGATCGAGAGGGTTGCCGGCTCGCCCTCGCCGATTTCGAAGCTGAATCCGCTACCCCCGATCGCGAGAATGTCGGTAGTGGCGGTCCGCCAGACGTGCAGGAAGACTCCTCCTCCAGAGCCTTCGACGAGAACCCTCCAGGTCCCCGCCGGTACCATGAGACCTGTAAGCCCCGCAGGGGTGTCGGGGAAGACGCCGACGCCAATCCGCCCCGCAGCGTCGAGCCGCGCCTTGCTCAGCCTATTTGCCGCGAAGAGATACCCGGGTATCTGAATCCGATCCTTGGAGCGTCGAATTCCGATCGCTCCCCCCTCTGTTCGGACCCAAATGATGGAGAGCAGGTGCCACGGGCGCTCGCATTCGAAGGTCACCGGTCGAAACCTCCTGTCGAACTCGGAGCGAGGATCGGAGACCATCTCGCGCCCGCTTCGGAAATAGGGGCGGAGGCTACCCGTCGGCCGAGCGAACAGCACCAGGTCCGGCTTGCGGGAGAGAACGTAGGCGCCGCTGCCGAGCTCGTGCCCCAGCGAGCCCTTCCCAAAATCCGCGGGCCGGTGGTGAGCCAAGTAGCGGTCGTTGATTCCGAGCATGTCGACCGATGGGAGACCCGAAAAATACGGTACGCAGCCGGCGGGGTCGACCGCAAGGAGCGGGTGCTGGGCGCCGAACGCTTTCGCGAGCAGCCCACCGATGACCTTCCCATCCCATTCCCATCGCTCGTTACGGGCGCGCATGTTCTGGGGATCCAAGAACTGGAAGACCACGAGAGCGAGAGCGCAGAATGCACCCGTCCATAAGACCGGCCCGAGCGGCCCTTGGGACGAAATACGCTTCGTAAGGACAATCGCCGTCAGGTAGGAGAGCACGACGATCGCGGGTACGAGATGCCGGTGCCCCGGGAACAAATCGCCGCCGACGGTGGCGACGTACGCCAACCAGAAGGCCAAGATAGCGGCGAGAAATAGGATCCGGCTTCGCAGGCCCGCAGAGGCGGCGACGCGGAAGACGAAAAGCGATGGGACAAGAAGACCGGCGAGATAGATACCGCCGCCCACGTACTGGAGGCCGGTCCAGACTCGCTCGGGCGTGAGACCCACTTTGGCGTAGGCCGAGTTGGGCAGCCAATCGTGGTAATAGGCGAGCCGGAAGGCGAGCTGTCCGACGAAAAACAGGAACGGGAGGAGGGCAAGAAGAAACGCAGCCCGCAGCGTCGCGCGGTTGAGCCCTCGAGCGGCGAGGATTCCAAGACAGGCGGCGACTGTGAACACCACCCCGTCCGCTCTCGTGATGACGATCAGGCCGAAAAGCAGCCCAGGAACGAGCAGGCTCGCGGTCCTGGGTCTCGGGTCTTCCAGCACCGGAAACGAGAAGGCGAGTGCCCAGGCCAACAGTCCCGCCAGGAGCGGCTGCTCGAGGCCGCCTACGGTCCAGATCACAACCGGCCCGGAGAGTGCCATCGCCAAGCCTCCGGCGAGACCGGGAAGCGCCTTTTGAATCGTAGGGCCCCGGTGCACCCAAAGAAGAGCCGCAATCGCCGCCGCAGAGCCGATGAAGCCGAGCGCACGCGCAGCCACCACCAAGTCGATCCGTAACTTTCCGAGGAGCGCGCACCCAAGCACCCAGAGCAGGTTCGAGTATCCCTCCACCACTTCCCCGTCGCTCCAGGTCAGACCCAGTCCTCGCAGCAGCCTATCCGAGTACCGGAGCGAGATGAAAGCGTCGTCGGCCATGAAGTGGCGGTAATACCAAGCGTGGGCCACCAGGATCGCCATCGCGCACGCGAAGGCAGCCAGCGAGAATCGCAGAGCTCGTGCCCTTCGCGTGGCCCCGGGACGTTGAAACCGCGGTTCTGAGTCCATTCCATCAGGAAAGCAGCCGGGCGGTCAGCGTGATCGCGCTGCCTGCGAATGCCTTCGAGACTGGGCAGCCGGCCTTGGCCGTTTCCGCATGAGTCCGAAACGCGGCCTCGTCGATCCCCGGAACGGACGCCTCGGTCGCGAGCTCGATCTTGGTGATCGCGAAGCCCGCTCCCTCGCGCTCGAGGTGCACGGTCGCGGTCGTGTGGATGCGACCCGGCGGATGCCCGGAGGCGGTGAGCCCCGCGGCCAGCGCCATGGAGAAGCAGCCGGCGTGAGCAGCGCCCAACAGCTCCTCGGGATTCGTCCCCTTGCCATCCTCGAAGCGGTCGCGGTACGAGTACGGGCCCTCGAAAGCCCCGCTCCCGAGCTTCAGGCGACCCGCTCCTTCTCTGAGATTGCCCCGCCACTCAGCTTCCGCGCGGCGTGCCGGCATAGGCTTGCTCCTTTCTCTGGGGTCAACTCCTCCGGAAATCGCTGGTAGGCAGCATCACATTCGACGCGCGCCGGAGGAGTCGTCTCGACCGATCCAGATCCAGGCGCACGCGGCGGCGATGAGCGCGAGCGCCGCGGAAGCGCGCGCGATGGCGCGGAACCCCGCGACGAAAGCCAGGTCGATGGCTTGCCGAACCGACGAGGCCTGCACGGCCTGAAGCGCGTGAGGCGGCTCGGCGGCGGCGAGCCTGGCGCGCTCGGCGAGGATCTCCTCGCGAGCGGAGGGGCTCAGGGGAAGCACCTGGACCCGACGCTCCAAGTCTTGTCCAAATGTGCCCGCGAGCACGATCCCGAAAAGCGCGATCGCCAGGAGGCCGGCCGCTCGCGAAACGGCGTTGTTGACGCCGGACGCGATGCCAGCGCTCTCCTCCCCCGCCGCGTTCATCACCGCTGTCGTGAGGGGCGCAATGCTTGCGGCCATCCCGAGGCCGACCACGAGAACGCCAGGGAAAAAGGTCCCCCAGTAGCTCCCCCCGATTCCGGGTAGGGCCAGAAGCAAGAATCCAACCGCGGTGACGACGGGCCCCACGAGAAGCGGCAGCCGCGGTCCGAAGCGCGCCACGAGCCCCCCGGACCAGCGCGAGAGTAGAAACAGGACCGCGATGAAGGGGAGCATCGCGGCTCCGGCCTCGAGAGGCGAATAGCCCTGGACTTGAATCAGATCGAGCGGAAGAAAGAAAAAGACGCACGCGAGCGCTCCGTAGAGAAAGAGGGTGAGCGCGTTGGCCCCGGTGAAGGTCGGCGAGCGGAAGAGCGCAAGCGGCAGCATGGGAGATGTCGAGCGCGCCTCCACCGCGACGAACGCGGCGAGGGCGGCTCCACCCACGGCGAGCCCCGCGACCACGGCCGGGTCGGCCCAGCCCCGGCGGGATGACTCGATCAACCCGAAGACGAGGCCCCCGAGGCCCGCGGTCGCAAGCGAGGCCCCCAGAAGATCAAGCCCCCGCGCCTTGGGATTTCGGCTTTCGGGCACGCGCGGGAGGAGAAGCAACACGATGGCCGCAAGGGGCACATTAAGGAAGAATGCCCAGCGCCACGAGTGGCTGACGAGCCACCCTCCAAGCACGGGGCCTATTGCGGTCGTGATCCCGCTGAAGCCGGACCACGTCCCTATGGCCCGGCCTCTCCGGATTGGATCGAACGAGGCTGAGATGAGCGCGAGACTCCCCGGCACGAGGAGCGCGCCCCCCACGCCTTGCACGGCGCGCGCGACCACGAGCCACTGCA
Source organism: Candidatus Eisenbacteria bacterium (assembly GCA_005893275.1). Classification (NCBI taxonomy): domain Bacteria; phylum Candidatus Eiseniibacteriota; species Candidatus Eiseniibacteriota bacterium. Next base: position 12,351 of record VBOW01000060.1, read on the forward strand.
CCGATGGAGCGATGCCGCACGCGATCGACGCCAAGGTGAAGAGGGCGATCCCGATCGCGTAGACGCGGCGTCGCCCGAAACGGTCGCCGAGCGAGCCGCCGACGAGGAGCAGCGCGGACAAGAAGAGGGCGTAAGCCTCGACCACCCACTGAAGATCCGCGCCCACGGCTCCGAATTCGGCCGCGATCGCCGGCAATGCCACCGAGACGACGGTGCCGTCGATGAAGGCAAGGCTCGAGCCGAGAATCGTCGCGGCAAGCACCCACGGGCCCGCCGAGGGCTCAGACACTGCGGCCGGTGGCCCCGAACGGATGGCGGCCTCGTCGCAGGGGAGTCGCACCGCGTGGGACATGGATGCCTACCGTCTCAGGGCGGTACCCTCAGCTCGCCTTCGAAAGGAGAAAAGGGTGCGGCAGCGCGTGCGCGTAAACGGGTTGGGCCGCTAGCGCACCGTCACCGAGAATCGGAACGTCCGCTCCGGCACGGTCTGCCACTCTCGCCGGTATTCGAGCCTCACGGTCTGCTTGCCCGGCCGGCCCGCGCGGAAGCGCCATGTCTCGGTCCCGCCGGATCCAGAAGTGCCATGCTTGGCGGTCCTCGCCACGTAGACCGGGTTCCCCTCGCGCACGATCACGGTTGACCCTGGATCCGCCAGGATCCACTTGAGGCCGCGCGACCGATGGGAGTCGAGCACGACGGTCACAACCTGGCCCTGACGTAGATCCAGGGAGGTGCCGTCGTCGCCAGCGGTGAGGGTCGATTTGCCGCCAGCGCGCACGCCCGCTTCGTGCCCGGAGGCACGCGCCTCGGCCCCTCCGGTCTTCTCGTGGGTCTTGCCGCCCTTCGAACCGGCCCCCGCGATCTGGGCCTTGCTCGACCCGGCCTTCCGGGCGGCCTCGGAGCCTTTTCCCTTCTGACAGCCGGCGGCCGCCAGGATCAAGATGCAAACCGCTGCGAGAACGCGCAACGACAAGCTCATCCTGTCCTCCTCTCGTTCGACCTCTACCCACCCTCGCGCCACGTCATGCGGCGCGTCCACCGCCACCCGGAGCTGATCTTGCGGAAGATACGGCGCGGGCGGGCCGCCCGCCACCGCTGAAATCGATGGAGCACGCCGGCAAGGAACCGGCGCGAAGGTCAGAGGGGCCGGATGCTGACGATCTCCACAACCGGCCCAACCATATGAACGCTCGCCACATCCGGCCGCAGCTTGGCCTCGAGTCGAACGCGTAGGCCGTCGCGCCGGAAATCGGCGGGCAACCCGCCGAGCGGCTCGTAGGTTGTGCCGTCGTCGCCGCGCACGGCCCAGACACCCCCTTCGAGCGTGTCGTACCGGATAGTACCGGTGACCCGGACGATCTCGGGAGACGAAGTCTCCTTACATCCAGCCGCGGTCAGGGCGCCGAGGATTCCAAGGAGCAGAGCGGTGCGCCGCATCCCAGCGTGCATTTCCGGGGCTTCCCCCTTGGAACGGCGCATCTACGGGAGCACCGCGAACCTTCGCGACAATTTCTTCTCTCCGGCTTCGAGCCGGTAGAAGTACACGCCGCCGGGCAGGCCCGACGTGTGGATCCGCGCCGAATGCGCGCCCGGGTCCAGGGTGGCGTCCACGGGCGTCATCAAGAGGCGCCCGCCCACGTCGAACACGCGCAGCACGACGTGCTCCCGCGCGGGGATCGAGAAGCGAACGCTCGTGGACCGCGACCCGGGGTTGGGCTCGCTCTGAGCCAGCGAGAACCCGATCCCGTCCGCCGCGGCCACCTGTTCGACGCCGGAGGCACCCGACCACCCGATATCGCCGAAGAGATTCATCGTGAGGTCCACGTCCGAAGAAAGCGAGGTATTGATCGCCGGCTCCATCAGCAGATTGGGCTCCGCCGATACGTCCCAGTGAGAGACGGACGATCCGGACTGAAACGGATTGGGAGCGTACATCTTGACGCGCCCGCTCGGGTGGGTCCCGGCCCTCTTGGTCGGGTCGAGCAAGAGCGTGGCGTTCATCCCGGCCAGGTTCGCCTTGAGGAGGTCGCCGTCCGATTGGCTGATGCGGACCGAGGGGATCGTGATCGTGGGGTCGCTCCCGGTCATGCCGGGCGGTGGGCAGCCGGGCACGCTGTCCGCGACGACGACCCCGATCGCCCCCGCGTTCTGAGCGTTCTTGACCTTGGTCACGAAGGTGCAGCCGCCGCGATCAAGAAGCACGATCTTCCCGGCGACGGGGTTGACGAGCGGCTCGCAGGCGTTGGTTGTAACGCCCACGCCGTCGTTCGCGAGCGCCACGTCCCCGGTCACGCCGCTCTCGCTTAGAGGCGGCCCGAACGTTGCCAGGCCGACTTCGTAATCGCCCACAGCGGGTGCGGGGCCGTTCACGTGCAAGTTCGGCTTCGAGGCTAGGTAACTTGCCGCCCGCGCGGTGACCAGGGGCCCGTCCCAGACGAGGTTCCCGCAGCTCACCGTCGATACGGAGCGCTGCCCGTTGGTCATCTGATCCCAGTGGAGCCCGAAGGACGGATCGAACAGGAAGTGGTCGAAGACGTGCGGCGCACCGTTCAGGAAACCGCCCGTCTGGCCGCTGGTCGTCGTGCTGAAGCCCAACCCGTGGCCTAACTCGTGAAGCAGGACCGGCAGCAGCTCGATCTGTCCCCCCTCCTCCCCGTCGATGCCGTAGTACCAGCCCACGGTGAGGCAGGTCGCCCCCCCGACGCTCGAATTGAAGGTCGCGTTGATATCGCTCTGCGTGGGGTCGAGATCCGTGCCGGCCAGCTTGTTGGCCAGTGCCTGGTGGTACCAGGTTCCGGGGAAGATCGCCCCGGTGAAGTCGCGGTGCACGGTGGTCGGCCCCGCGCTCCCCAATACGCCACTCGTCTGGGTGCAGGAGAGCGGGTCGAACTTGGCGTTCACCCGGATCTCGACGTCGCTCCTGAGCAGGGTCCCCCAGATGCCGGCGGCGCGCTGGAAGACGAAGAGCCGCTGCGCGCCGATGGTGGTGCCCGGATTCCCGCCGACCGGCGCCACCGGGGTGGGATCGTTGAAGCCCTCGTTGGGCCCATCCCCGTTCACGATCGTAATGACCGCGGCGCAGGCGGCGGTGGGAGCGAGAGCCCCCCCCAGCGTGAGGGTGCCGAGTACGGCCACGGCAGCGAAGGCCGTGGGGGCCACGATCGCGAGCGAAATGCGCGGACGCGTCATCGCGGCCCCTCCCCGTCCACGCATTGGAAGTTCAGCTTTCCGTCCGGGCCGACTCGGACCGTCATGAACTCCTGGAATCGGCCCTGCAGGTCCACGCTGACCGACCCGTCCGAGTGGTGCACCTCGACGAGATCCGCCGGCGAATGGTCGAGCCGGAGCTGCTCCAGCTCCGAAAGCTCC
>VBOW01000061.1 GCA_005893275.1 Candidatus Eisenbacteria bacterium
TGGCCCTCGCCTTCGACGAGATGTTCAAGAAGCACGCGATCCAGCTGCGATCGAGCGGGTCAGACGCCTCTATGGAAGGCCTCTTGAACACCGTGTACAGCAAGCTCCTCGAGCTGATGTTCCGACCGGTAGAGCCGGAGCGCGTGCCCGCCGACCAGAGCGGAGGGCTCATGCAAGCGCTCTCCCAGCTGGGCACCCCGGACGGTCCCCTGGGCGCCCGGAAGACCGTCGGCTTCGGCGCCTCGGTTGGGTATCAGAGGAAGGAGCTCCGGAGCGAGGGGAAGAGCCAGCTCTCCTTCAATCATCGCTCGAGCGTCGAGCGGCACACATTCGTGACGTTCCAGATGGGCGACATCCACAAGCGGTTCGGCAAGGACGCCCGCTTTTTCCGCGCGGTGAATCTGGGCGATCCCACGTTCCAGCAGCGTGAGGTCCACGTCTCCGTGGACGCGTCCCTCCTGCCCGATTTCGAGAGCTACGTCAACACGGTCACTGTGACGATGCGGAAGGACCATCAGGACGGCGAGCAGACGCTCCGCGAAGTCGTGCTCGACCGCGCTTCGGTGAAGAAGGGGGTGGAGGATCTGCGGATGGTCTACGGCTGGAACGGGGATCAGGATCGTCTGTCCTGGCTGGACTACGTCTACCGAACCCGGTGGAGCTTCAAAGGTGGCGGCGCGTTCGAGACCGAATGGAAGAAGACCAGCGCACCCATGATCGACCTCTTCGCCCCCTACGAGCACCGCACGGTGCAGCTCGTCGGGGACGGCGGGACACTCAAGTCCAAAGGCGTACGCGCCGTGATCGTGCAGCTCGACTACCCCTTCTTCGGTGAGCGGCGCCGTCCCCAGATCGTGGTCCGCCCCGGAGAGGCGATCGAGGAGAAGCAGGTGCAGATCACGCTGCCTCTGGGACAGCCGGATTACGAATACCTCGTTACCTGGCAAATGGAGGGCAACAAGCGGCTGACCGACAAGCGCCGCGACACAAGCGGACTCATTTTCGTGGACGAGCTACCCGTGAACGCGAACAACGGAGGAGGAACCCAATGATGAACGCCTCAGTCCAACCCAGGCGCGTCCCGGGCCGACGCGCGACGCTCCGATTTCTCTCCTCGTGGGGGTGCGCATCGGTCCTGTGGACCGCTTGCATCCTCGCCCCGCTCCCCGCGCGCGCGGTGGTTCTCGACGACGAGAATCGGATCGACGTGGTGCTCAAGGACAACACCCACGTGACGCTCTTCGGTCAGGCGGGACCGGCTTCGGGAACAAAGACCGAGAACTACTATTACCTGCCGACCAACCTCCATCTCTCCAAGCGGCCGGACAGCACGCCCGAATTCCTCTTCCTCAAGTTCACGACCGAGGCCCGCGCCGAGCAGGGAGGCGTGAACGGCGGGCTCATGCATTTCCTCATGGAGTGGGGGCTCACGCCGGACCAGGAAGCCGAGCTCAAGGAGAAGATCAAGGAAGACCACCCGAAGGCCATGGTGCTGGGAGCCGTTCCCCTGGAGGCCGAGGGGGGCGAGGGCGGCTCCTTCCAGATCATCTCGGGGACGCTCTCCGACGACAAGATGGCTTCCAAGCTGGTCACCTCCGGGAAAGCGCCTCTCATCCCCGGCGGCAAATGCGCGGCCGCCTCGCGCCTGAGCGCCGAGGGTGCCCAGCTCCTGGCTTCGACCTTCGAGAAGAGCCGCTCGATCACCGATCTCTCGATCGCGCTCAACTTCGGCTACACCGTGCTGGCCCCCGCCGCGCGCGGCACCATCACGTTCGACTGGAGTAAGCTCGAGACCCATTCCGACTCGCTGGGCGCCGAATACAAGCGGAAGCAAACCGGCGTCAGCACTACGGGAGGCGGCTTCTGGGTCTTCTCGTGGTCGTCCTACAAGCCCGAGTACTCCTACTCGTACGACGAGATGCACAAGCAGTACGACTTCCTCGTGGAGTCGCAGGTCGTGAAGATCGATTTCGACGAGCTGGTGAGCGATGAGCGCGTGGCGAAGGTTCGTGAAGCCTTCTTCCAGTACTTCCTGAACGCCATGACCGAGCCGGCTCCTCCCTCCAATCCGACGCAGCCAACGGAGCAGGAGAAGAAGAACACGCCCAACATCCAGATCGGCGAGCATTACGTCTACAAGAAGCAGTCGTTCCAGCAGGCGTTCGCGCAGAAAACGAAGCGGATCAATCTGAGCTACCGCATGGCGATCAAGCGCCCCTGCCAGTTGGTGGGCAATCTAGCGAGCTGGTACGACGGCGTGCGCGACAACCCCAAGTGCGTCGCCGCAGTCAACCTGAACGATCCCTTCTTCCAGCACCGGGACATCAACTTCATCCTGGATCTGGACGCGAAGGACATGTTCGAGCAGGAAGCGAACTACGTGACGGTGAACGTGCGGAAGAACCGGAGCACGGGAAATCCCTTCCAGGACCACGTCACGATCGACGCCAAATACCTGAAAGAGAAAGGGATCAACGCCTCGGTCACCTACGCGCGCGCCGAGGACAAGGACGCCGACGTCTACGAATACCAGGCCCAGTGGAGCTTCCGCGGCGGCACGGTCTGGCCTGCGAATCCGGCGTGGCAGAAGGGGAGCTGGGAGGGCGTGACCCTGGCGGCTCCGATCGCGCCGCGTACCCTCGAGGTCGAGGGGGACCTCGACGCCCTGAAGGCGAGCAACATCACGCGCATCACGGTGCAGGTCCACTATCCAAAGTTCGGGACGGAGATGGAGGAGAACTTCAGCATCTCCCCCGCCAAGAACGAGCCCCTAATCACGAAGAAGATCTTCATGGACCGGGACGCGAAGGGATACGCCTATCGCCTGGTGGTGGATCACAGGACGGACGGCAAGATGGCGACGCCGTGGAGCGCCAAGGTGGCCGATGACTACATCTACGCGGCGATCCCGAAGGAGATGTTCGAACAACCGGAGTTGAAGGCCGTGGCGAAGACGGCGGCGCTGGACGCGGCCACCAGCGCCAAGGAGAAGGTGCTGACGAAATTCGCCGAGCTCCTCGGAGGGAAACCGCAATGAGGACCACCACGAAGATTACGCTCTGGACCATCCTTCTCGCGATCGGGGTCGCGCTCGCCTGGGTGGCACCGGCTCCGGCCCAGCAGATTCTTCTCGACAAGCCGGTGCGGGCGGGCGAGCTCGTCTGTTTCCCCGACCTGAACGACCCTCTCGCCTATTACTACGTGAACGACAAGCCGCACCTCTCGATGGACCTGAACGGCAAGCCGCAGTTCTCATTCCTCCGCTACGTAGAGAACGTGCGCTCGGGCGCCGATCAGCCCGAGGCCCGCGAGGGCGAGGGAGGCGGCATCGTTCACGCGGTGGTCGCACTGAGCGTCACCAAAGAGCAGGTCGCGGCGGCGCAGCGCGAGCTCGTACGCGTGAAGCCCGGGGCCAAGCTCCAGGGCCCGGTCGTCTATAAGTCGGGCAAGTTCGGACTGGTGTCCTCGTTCAAGGACACGAACGGGAACATGACGAAGCAAGTCGTTGGTCTGGGAAACGCGCCGCTTCTGGATGGTGATAAGGCGGCGGTCTCCATACAGCTCACGAAGCTCGGCGCGAAAATCCTCTGGGAGTCCTTCCAGACACCGACGCCGGACATCAGCTTCACCTTCGAGATGGACATGAGCGGATACCGGTCGCCGCACCGCGCCCTCATCGAAGCGAATTTCGACCAGATCTACGAGCACAAGGCGTTCTCCGTCGGCCTCGCCACGCAGTTCTTGGCGGCGGAGATCAAGGGCGCTTTCGACGACCTGAAGCGCGAGGGCGCGATCAAGCTGACCCAGGTCGGCGAGGACGAGAAGCTGGACGCCTTGATCACGACCGCCTACAACAAGATCGCGGAGATCATGTTTTCGCCGCTGGGCGGCACCGGCACGCCGGACCTCTCGAGTCTCGCGGGGACGGGGAGTCAACCGAGCATGCTGGATCGCGCAACCGCGATGCTGGCGGCGAATCGGGCGGCGACGAACACCGAGAACGAGCGGATTCGCGCCGAGAATCGCCAGATCCGCGAGGAAAACCGGACCGATGAGGACCGCAGGCGGGCCGCGGCGGCCGCCGGTGGGAGCGCCGCGGCTCCCGCATCGACCTCGGGCGGAAGCTCCACGACCGCGAAGGAAGCCCCATCGGCCGGCGACACCGCCGACCGGCCGCTCGGGTACCATCCCCGGCCGGTCTCTCTTCAGCCGACCTACGCCGACCGGGCGCGTCCGGATGACGCTCCGGGCGCGGGGTCGCAGCCCGTGGCGCAGCGGCGGGAAGAAACTGCTTCCAGCTTCGCCGTGCTCGCTTCCTTCGAGATGAAGAGCGTGCATCAGCGCGGCATCTTCAAGATCGACCTCAACAAGTACACGACGGACAATCTGACGCTTCGCTTCGACGAGAACATCGGCGACATGCGGAATCTCATGCGAGAGGGTGACAACTTCCGGCAGGTCAATCTGGACGATCCCCTCTACAAGCAGCGCGAGCTGGTGGTGTTCGTGGACGGGATGAACGCGAAGGATTTCGGCGACTACGTGAACTTCGCCACCGTCCAGCTCCGGAAGCACCATCAGGCGGGCGACGAGACGCAGGACGAGGTCCGCATCGACCGCGTCAATTTCAACAAGGAAGGAAATAACTTCAAGCTGCTCTACGGCTGGAAGAATGACTCGGATCGCCGCCAGTGGATGAACTACGAATACCAGACCACCTGGAGCTTCTTCGGCGGCAGGGAAGTGCTCCAGCCGTGGAAGAAGGCCAACGCCGGCGCGATCAACCTCGCTCCTCCCTTCCAGAAGCGGAGCGTGGACCTGCAGGCGGATCCCGATGTCATCACGGCGGCGGGGGTCCGCTCCATCACCGTGAAGCTCTTCTACAAGCTGGGCGACACCGAGCAGGTGAAGACGGTGACGCTGAACGCGAGCAAGGGGCAGCTCTCGGACAGGATCGACTTCATCCTGCCCGCCGACACGGTGAACTACGACTACCAGATCGACTGGCGGCTGAAGGGGAACCGGGTCATTACTTCGGGCCGGAAGAGCGCGAGCGACGCGGTTCTCTTCGTGGACGAGCTTCCCAACGCGGGATGAGGAGGGGACCTATGAACGGCATACGTTTCTTTGGCCCGGCGCTCGTGACGGCGCTTCTCCTCAACGCTTCCACGGCGTGCGCCACGGACCGGGACTATCTGAAGACGAAGCTCTCCTTCCGCTACGTCGCTCAGCCGAACGAAACGTCGTCCACGCCCGCCGTGCTCGACAACAACGCCGTCGCTTCCGGCACGGAGGCCGGGGCGTTCTGGACCAACAGGAACATCCCGGGGCTTCAGAATCTGGTGCGCTCGCTCCTTCGGGAGCCGGCACACGGCGGCAACATGAATCTCCAGCACGTCGTCGCTAGCGTCGTGAAGATTCTGGATCGTCCCGTGCTGATCCGGCTCCTGGACGACACGGTCGCGCCGCTCACCTCCGACGCATACCAGCAGTGGGAGGCATGCCGCGACCCGAGCGGGCAGCGGGCCTGGCCCTGCGCCAGGAACGCTTCGGTGGATGACGACGCGCGCGAGCAGTGCGCTCAGGCCCACCACGAATCCGTGCCGTCCCGGCGGGACGCGACATGGGCGGGCTCGATGACCCTCGGGCAGGCAGCCTTCAATGCCGGAAACGCCGGCAATCCGCTCGGCACCTTCGTGCACGAGCTGGTGCACACGCAGGACCGCTCCGACGGCTCGGCGCACATGTTCACGGTGAGCCAGCGCTCGTACAAGTACGGATCCGACAGACAGCATTACTACTACGAGGCGATGCCCAATCTCGCTGCCACGTACCAGGAAGGAATCGCGGACGCGGTCATGATGATGGTGGACGGGGGCATCAGCCAGCAGATGTTCGACTGGTTTTCAAGGAACGACGTCATGATGGTCGAGAAGACCGTGCTGGCCCCAGGCACGGGAGCCGGGCCGGCGCCCTGCTGGACCACGGTCACGTCTCCGTCTCCGGATATATGGCTGTACGACCAGCTCCACACGGCCGGCGTGCGCGAGGTGGTGCCCTCGAACCCCTACCCCGGATACGCCTACTTCCTGGTCCGTGATCTTCCACCGCGCTTCATCGTGCACAACGAGTTCATCATCGGACTCGTGTTCTCGGAATACGCGCAGCATCTGGGCCTGCAGAGGTTCCTCGATGCTCTGAAGCAGAACGATGGGACGCTCTTCCGGACCTGCGCTAGCTCCATCGCTGTGCTCTACGACGCGCTGGGCCGGGCGGGAATGGGAGGCGGGCGGCCGCAGCAGACGTTCCTTCCGCCGGGCGCCCTCGAGGGCCGTCCCGACGACCAGCCGAAGCCCTATCTGATCCCGCTCGCGTATGCGGACTACTTCACCTCGTACAACTCCACGACCAAAGAGCAGTACGCGAGCATCTTCGAGAACATGCTGCCCCACGACTGGGTGGATCTGTACTGGAACCTGTACAAGGACCGCGTGCGGCTGGCCGCGCCGCTCGGCCCCACGCTTCCGCCGCGGCGCCAGCATTTGACGGACATCGCGACCGCGCTCGGCGTCAACACATCCACCCCGGACCCGCTAGGGCTCGGAGCAGGAACACCCGGGAGGTAGCTCAGATGCCCCACCGATCCATTCGAATGAGGTTCTGGCCGTGCGCCGCGGCGCTCCTGGCGGCCGCGATCACGGCATCGACCGTTTCCGCGACTCCGGAGGAGGATCGAACCTATTTGCGGAACAAGATCTCCTTCCGGTACCTGGCTCAGCCGAACCAGACGGCCAGCGTTCCGGTCGTGCTCGACAACATCGGCATCTGGCGCGGGACGGAAACGGGAGCCTTCTGGTCCAACGCGAATATTCCCGGCCTCAAGAGCGTGGTCCGGGCACTTCTCCAGGAGCCGGGCAGGGGCGGCGACGCAAGCCTGCAGTACGTGGCGTCGCAGATCATCAAGGTCCTGAACAAGCCGGTCATCATCATGCTTCTGGACGACACCGGCCCCCCGATGACGGGCGCGGCGTATGGGCAGTGGGACGCCTGCACCGACCACCACGGCCATGCCTGGCCGTGCGCCTTCAACTTCGCGACCCACGACGACCAGCTGGCGAACTGCGCGCGGGAGCTGCACCAGGCGGTCCCGGCGCGACACGACGCCTGGGCCGGGCAGATGGCTCTGGGCCAGGCAGTGTTCAACGGGGACACGGACTGGGCGACGAGCACCTTCATCCACGAGTTGGTGCACACGCAGGACCGCTCCGATGGACGCGCGCACATGTTCTGGATGAGCAGCAGGCCCTACCACTACGGCGCCGACGGCACCCACTATGGCGTGGAGGCCGTTCCCAATCTGGCGGCGACTTATCAGGAAGGAATCGCGAACACCCTCCGCCTCGTCGTCCACGGGCCCCGGCGGCAACGGATGTTCGACTGGTTCGCCAATAACGACATCGTGTACGTCGAGAAGGCCCTGCATCCAGAAGGTACCGGCGTGGGAGACACGATTCCGTGCGATACCCCGGTGATCCCGCCGTCCGACGACGTCTGGCTTTACAACCAGCTCCAGAGAGCCGGCGTGCATGAGATCGCCCCTTCGGGCGACCCTCCCGCGGGCCCCGACTATGCGTACTACCGGATACGCGATCTCCCACCGCGGTTCATCGTGCACAACGAATACATCCTCGCGCTCACGTTCTCGGAGTACGCGCGACACATGGGGCTCCCCAGGTTCATGGCCGCCCTCCAGGCGAACGATGCGACGCTGTTTCGTGTTTCCACCAGCCCTATTGCCCAGCTCTACAACTCGCTTTGCCTTGCCGGCCTCAACGGGCGGCCGCTCTCCAGCGTCACGGGCGTGAACGAGGCCGGACCGAAGCCGTATCTGATCCCGCTCGCGTACGCGGACTATTTCACGGGCTACACGTCGCGTTCCAAGACGGATTACGCGTCGATCTTCGAGAACATGCTCCGCCCCGAATGGGTGGATCTCTACTGGGACGGCTACAAGGACGAGGTGCGCGCCGCGGCCCCCATCGACAGAACTCACAGACCCAATTTCGGCGACCTGACCACCATCGCGATCACGCTCGGCGTCAATCAATCGGAGCCGGACGCGCCCTAGAGGGCGAGCCGCTCTCCTCGGAGGATCGGAACATGCCAGCCACCGCGCTTCCTCGCTCGCGATCCGCGATCGCGTTGACCCTGACCCTCGCCGCCATCCTTGCCTCCGCCGTGGCGCCGGGACGGGCACGAGGCGCGGGAGAAGCATCGGGTGCCGCGACTGCCGCAGCTGCCTCCTCCTCGCCGGTGAGCGCGACGGGACTGCTTCCCATCTTTGGAGTCGGGCTGGAGCTCGACGGCCTTCCCTCGAATGCGAGCCCCGATGATGCGGTCGCCTCGGTGCAGAGACTGTGGGACAAGTATCTGAAAGCGGCGGGATTCAACGTCATCCAGTTTCCGGTGGACGTGAAGGAGCTGGGCGACCGGGGCGCAGGACGTCTCGCGAAACTCTGCGCGTGGGCGAAAGCAAATGACGTTCGCCTAGCCCCGCTCTTGATCGGCGCCGCGCCCGGCGAGGCGCTGCCGGGGGACTTTCCCGACCGGGTGGGAGCCTTCGCCGCGAAGACGGTCGAGCTGGTGGGCAAGACGGGAGACGCCCAATCCTACTCGCAGATCATGTTCTATCAACTGGAGCGGCCGCTGAATCATCCCGCCAGTCACGGGCCGATGGAAGCGGCGCAGGCCGGCGAGATCATGCGTGCGACCGTCGAGAAGCTTCACGCCTCGGAGCAGGCTGCCCTCGCGGGCACATCCCTTCAGGCCACACCGGTCCTCGCGAGCGCGTCCTTCGATTACGAGCTGATTCGCTTTGGGGCCATCGTCAACGTTGCGCTCACGGACGAAAGCTATCAACAGGCCTACGAATCCCTGCGCGGCTACCTGAGCACGATCCTGGGCGCGGCGGCCGTGGACGTGGTGGCGCTGGAATGGTTCCCCGGAAGCGTGAGTGCGAACGCCGTGGACCGCTTTCCCGATCTTGTCTCCAGGCTCCAGGGCGATTTCCCCGGGAAGCTCTTCCTCATCGGAACGGGATACTCCACGGCGGCGGGGACCGAATCGGATCAGTCGCAGTACTACACGCAGACCTTCAACAACCTGAGCGACCTCCGCGCGAATCAGGGAGTCGAATCCTCCTTCGCGGGAATCCTCTGGCGCACGGCGATGGACCGCTCGAAGGGGGAACCGGATCCGCCCTCGTCGAAGACGCTTTCGGAGCTGCCCAAGTGGAACTGGTCGGATCGCGCGTCCGAGATCACGCGCATGTGGAACACTCCGGGCGCGGATTCGAAGGACATGCGCTGGTGGTACGGGCGGGTGGAAAGCCACTTCGGGCTCCTGGGTGGCGGGAAGGACCTCTCGAAGCCCGGCGAGCCCAAGCTCTCCTACACGCTCCTTTCCCACCTCAAGACCTCGCTCGCGGCCGCCGCCGCATCGACCGGGGCCGGTGAAATCGCCACGGAGCTTGCCTCGCGCGGAAGCGCGAAGGGGGTGGCGGGCGCCGTGAAGGACAAGCTGCAGGCGGCGCTCTTCGGAATGCTCGACGCCTGGATCGCCAAAACCGCCGAAAACTTTGTCGGCGGCGGGGGCTCGGGCGGCGGCAGCGGTGGCGGGGACGGCGGAGGGTTCGAGGGAGGGGGAGGCGGGGGGGGAGCACCTCCCCCACCCCCCACGCCTTCCAATACGGCGGACCTCAGCATCGCGGGAGTCGAACCCGTCGAGGAGATCGTGGCGGGAGCCGTCAATCCGCTTTCCTTCACGGTCGTGAACGGCGGCCACGCTGCAGCCACGAACGCCGTCCTCTACTTGCGTGAGAACTCCACCACCGACCTCGCGAATTCCACACCGATGGTCATTGCCGCGGGAGGCACCACGACGATCACCGTGCCCTGGACGCCGTCGCATCCCGGCAATCACAAGAACGTGACCCTCGATGCCTACTGCGACAACGAAGGCAACCCGAGCACCAATCACGCGGATTTCGGGGACGTAATGGTCTCGTCTGCGCCGGCGGGAGGAGGGACCGGCGGAGGAACTGGAGGAGGGAACGTGGGCGGTGTGCACATCAAACCCGGCCATCTCGGCGCGATGCAGGGTGGTCTCCTGACGGCGACCGATCCCGGATTCCTGAAAATCGAGATGGTGCGTTCCATGCCCGCGGTTCGGATGATGACCTCCGGGACCGGAAGCGGAACCGGGATCCACTCCGTCGGTGGCACGGGTTCGGCCGGGAGCACGAGCTCTGTGGGGAGCGCCGGCGGCTCCGGAACCGGCGGGACGCAGGGCACTATGTCCACGTCCCAGGCCATGACCGCAGCACCCGCGCCCTCGGGACCGCAGCCGATCAGCCTTGCGTTCACGGTGATGAATCCATTCGACCACAATTTCAGCGACGTGCGAGGGACGCTGAAGATCGAGGACAAGATCGTGGCGACCAAGAGCCTCGGCGTCCTCTTCCCGCGCCAGCGCCGCACGGTGACCTTCGAGCAGTGGACGCCCTCGAAAGCGGGGACCTTCCCGGTACGGATCGAGCTTGCCGGCAAGGGGCCCGGCGGGCGGCCGCTCAGCTCCACCGCTGTCGATAAGATCACGGTGAGCGCGGCCGCGATGCGGGCCGGCGCCGAACCGGCTCCCGTCACCGCGGCGGGGGCGACGACGAGGTCGGTGCTGGTCGGGAAAGCCTCGGGGACCACTGCTTCCACGCGTTCCTCGATGACCGCGGGCGGCGGCGCCATGCAGGTGACGCAAACCCGAATCCTGACGCCGCTCCTTCTCGCGCCCGCTGGTGCCGCGGCTCCAATTCAGACGCGATCGCTCGATCTGACGTCCCGTGGAAGCAAGTCCGCCGTTCGAAGGACCTCTTTGCTTGGAGTCACCGCCAACAGCATCGTGCTGACCCCCTACCCCGCGCAGGTGGGCGCCGACATTGCGCTCTCGGTCCGGCTCTTCAACTCGGAGCTTAAGCCCGCGAACAAGGTCAAGGTCGAGGTATTCGTCGGCGACGAGAAGCTCGGCGAAGCCAAGGTGGACGTGCCGGTCGCACAGCCCGTGCTTGCCGGCGGATTCAAGACGTGGAAGGCGCAGCCGGGACGGCATGACGTTCGCGCCGTGGTCACCTGGGGAGACCGGAGCGGATCGGCCGCCAAGCCCATCGAAATCGGATCGAAGGATGCCATGCGACTCGGCGGGGTCGTCTCGCTCATCGGCCGCGCCTCCTTCACGGTACCCCGCCTCGTCGTCACCGCGGCGGACGTGCGTCTGAATCCGGTGACGCCCGCGGCGGGCGAGGCGGTCGAGCTTTCGGTCCGCGCCCAGAACACCGGGAGCGCCGACGCGAAGGGAGTCCGGATCGAGCTCTTTGCCGACGACGTGCGCTTGGGTGAGGCCACCGGAGATGTCGTCGCCGGGAAGGATCGCATCTTCACCGGCTATCCCCGCTGGACCCCGGGCGCCGGCAAGCACGTTCTTCTCTGCCGCGCGACGGTTGCGGGGCAAACGACCGAAGCGACTCGAGAGATCACGACCGCCCTCACGGCGACGCTCGTGAAGCCCATGATCAAGCAGCCCGCGATCCTCGCCGCTCCCGAAGGGCTCCAGACGACGATGATGGTGGCAAGGATAGAGCGTCCCGATCTTCAGATCCTGCCCGCCGATATCACGTACTCGCCCCCGTCACCGAAGGCGGGGGACGCGCTGACGATCACCATCATGGTACGGAACGTCGGAACCTCCGCGGGCAACGGCACGGTCACGGGAGTCCTTCAGGTCGACGGGACCGAAGCGGCCCGCCGTGAGTTCCCGGTGATGATCGCGCCCAGCGGGATGACGTCTCTGGTCTGGCCTGTCACGACGCCTTCGGGAAGCACGCTCACCGCGATCGCGACGGCCACGGCAACGGGCGATTCACGTGCGGACAACAACGAAGCGCGAGCATCCACCTCGGTCCTCAGACTGATCATGAAGATCGAGCCGCCGCAGGAGCCGCAGCTTCGGATTCAGCCCAAGTAACCAAAGGGGGGCACCCCATGGTCTCCATTTCTCGCGCTCATCGCGCCTGTTTTCTGATTCTCGTGTCCGCTCTCGCGCTCGGAGGACGGACGGCCCACGCGCAAGGCTTCGGTGCGGGCCTCTCCAGTGTTTTCGCGCCACCCTATCCCTCGATCTGGCAGACGACCAACTCGCTGGTCACCATGGCCGTCACGAACACGACGGGTGAAACGGTCCTCGCAGACCTTCAGGTCAGTATCTATCGAGGTGGGGTGTTGGTGGGGAGCACGCCGCCCATCCCGCACGCATACGGTGCCGCAAATGCTTTCTACCCCACCTATCAGATCACCGACTGGACCCGCATGGGTTTCACCGGAGAAGTGCGTAAGTCGGTCGATGGGACAGGCCGGCTTCCGGACGGGACGTATACAGTCTGCGGCGACTTCACCAACGTACGGACCGCGAGTGGAGCGGTGCTCAACACCGTCCAAGCCTGCACCAACTACCTGGTGTTCTTTCCGAAACCCCCGACCCTGGTTTTTCCGGGGAACGGAAGCATCGTCTCGATACCTCAGCCCGTATTCCAGTGGACCCCCGTGATGTCGCAGGTCGGTAGGCAGGTACCGCACTGGTTCCGGCTCGTCGAGGTGCTCCCGGGGCAGACGGCTCCGCAGGCCATCGAGGCGAATCGCCCGATCTACGAGTCCCTCTTCAACGACAGGAGCGCCTTTCCTTACCCGCTTTCGGCACCCATGCTCACGGAAGGAAGGAGGTACGCCTGGCGCGTTCAGGCGGTGTTTGCGGTCCCGAGCTCGAGGGCGAACGTAAAATACTATATCGGCCCTTCCGCAGGCGGCGGCAGGCTCGGCGGCGGTGGCTCGGTGCTCACCATCGGCGAGAACGACGGCCGGAGCGAGGTCTACACATTCACCTGGGTATCGGATCCCGTCCGCGCCGCAAAGCTCCGTGACGTCCGCGCTGGATCGACCTTCGCACCCGACGCGAGAGTCGGGAGCTCCGGTGATACGCAGGACGAGCCCGACGGGAACGGCGGCGCGACCGCCTCATCGCGGACGGAGGAAGCAGGCCCAGGCGGGAATTTCGCGGACGATCTGATTCGGGCCCTGGTCTCCTTGTGGCGGCCCGGCGTGGCACCGACCTCGGCGGCCGCGCGAAGCGGCGGCGCCATACGGATCCAGCGTTTGGCGGACGATCGGCTCGCGCAGGTTCCAGGCAATCGCGCCGAGCCGGTGGATTCGATGCGGGCTGTTCCGCCACAGCCGGCCGGAGGCGCGGATGCGTCCGACGCGCCCGCCGGCGAGCCCTCGACCCCAGATGTGCCCACGGATGCCGTCCCTGCGGGTGCGGCTCCAGTGGAAGCCCCGCCCACCACGGTAGCGCCCACAGTACAGCCATCCGGCGTCGGTCCCAACTGGGCGAAGCTCCACGGAACGGCTTCCCTCACGGGCGAGACATATAGCCGCGACGGATCGGGATCCCCAACCCGACCCGACCGAAGCGCGAAGATCGTGACGGGTCTGACGGTCGGTGTCGTGGGCGATCGGATCCAGGTTCCCGTTTCGGCTCTCGTATCGGACGACCAGGTCGGTTTCCGGCAGAACATCAATCAGCTGGCCATCGCTCCCCGCTGGCAGTGGGCAGGGATCACGGCCGGCAACCTCATGCCTCAGTTCTCCAGCTATACGCTCGCGGACGCGACGATCCTGGGAGGCGGCCTCGATCTCAAGCCCAAGCGTTGGCGGCTCGGTTTCGTCAGCGGGCGCTCCCGAAAGGCAATCACCCCCACCACCGATTATCCTGTGACTCCGCAGTTCGCGCGAAACATGACCGCGGGGCGGATCGGATACGGCGATCCGACGACCAACTCGTTGGAGGTCTCGATC
>VBOW01000062.1 GCA_005893275.1 Candidatus Eisenbacteria bacterium
CCGAGAGTTCACATCGACGGCGGGGTTTGGCACCTCGATGTCGGCTCATCGCATCCTGGGGCTGGAGAAGGTCCCAAGGGTTCGGCTGTTCGCCGATTAAAGCGGTACGTGAGCTGGGTTCAGAACGTCGTGAGACAGTTCGGTCCCTATCCATCGCGGGCGCAGGATATTTGAGGGGAGCTGGCCTTAGTACGAGAGGACCGGGTCGGACGGACCTCTAGTGTACCGGTTATCGTGCCAACGGTATTGCCGGGTAGCTATGTCCGGATGAGATAAGCGCTGAAAGCATCTAAGCGCGAAACTCACCCCAAGATGAGATATCCCCTAGCACAAGCTAGCTAAAGGACCCTCGGAGATGACGAGGTTGATAGGCCGGAGGTGTAAGCGCGGCGACGCGTTCAGCCGACCGGTACTAATCGTCCGTGAGGCTTGATCGGACTTTTGATGTTCGGTGGGTCGCCTATCCGCATCCAGATTCAGTGAACCAGGAACGGCGCGCTCGAAGCCGCGCGCCGAGAGCTTTCCGGTGGCAATGGCGGAGGGGCTACACCTCTTCCCATTCCGAACAGAGAAGTTAAGCCCTCCAGCGCCGATGGTACTGCACGGGAGACCGTGTGGGAGAGTAGGTCGCCGCCGGGAGTAAATCGAAAGGGCCCCTCGTGCAAACGGGGGGCCTTTTCATTTGGGGCGGCCTTGATGGGGGGCCTTTTCATTTGGGACGGCCTCGATGGGCCCACGCCCAGCGGTCGCCCGAGTGGGTCCGGAAACAGCCGCCATCAGGATTTTCCTGACCCCTTCGTTAGGAACTTTGTACTTGCAAATTCAGGAATTTCCCAATGGTGGGCCGCCTCCAGCGGGTCGATCCTAATAGCGGAGTTGGGAATAACCCCACCCAATCCCCGGCCTGACGGGAGTCGAAGGGCAGGCCGACGATTTACGTTTCGTGCAGTGGAGGTATGGCAATGAGGACAGTGGCGGCTGGCGTCTGGGTGGGCAGCCTGGGCCTCGAAAAACTCCGGTCTCGGGACGACAAACCCTGGAGTTGCTCGGCCGCAACCGGAACGCCGGCTTCCACAGTCCTTGAACGCAGCATCATCTCGCACATGATGCGACAAGGGAGGATTCATGGGACACAGACATTCCCGGAGGGCCGACTCGCGTGATCTGAGCGGCGTGAGGCGGTGGTTCCACCAACCCCGCACTGCGGCGGTTCCGCAGCCGAGCGCAACGTTCCCCGCACCCATTCGGTTCGATGGTTCGGTCGCCCTCTCCACCCTTGCGGAGGGAGGCGGGGGTTGCCTTGTATTCCAGGGGTCTCTCGTTTTCGGAGGGCTCAGGGCGGAGCTGACTTTCGACACACGCACCACCAGGCTGTCCGAACATCGGGGGTGCGTCTCCACGAGTGTATTGCTCCTGCCGGCCGACGAGTTCCTCGAGTTCCGTCTCCAGCAGAATCATCGCGGGGCCGACGGCCGCTGCGCCGCCCGAATCCAGCTCGTTGACGCCGGGGGGAATCCCCTCACCGAAAAGTTTCATCTGGGCCCTCTCGCCGCACGGCCGTCTTCTTTCAGCCTTCGCTTTCCCGCGCTCATCAACGCCGAGGCTTCTTTCACGCCCTCATCGGGCCCCGATCGCCGGGAGTCCGAGCTCGCGTTGACGGGCGAGATCGCGTTCGTGACGGGAGTGTCGGCCAGGCTCCTCTTCGATCGGGAATCCAGGCGGGACGACCCGCGGTTCGAACAGATCGCGGATCTGGAGATTGTGCCCGCCGCGACGCGAATCGAGTTTTCGGCCCAGCCCGTGTGGAGCGGCAATCGCGAATGCAGGCTTACGTCGATTCAATTCCTGGACGCGGGCGGCCGGACCATCGGCGACGAGCGCGCCGCCCCTCCAACCTTGTCCATTTTGGGAGATGAGCACTTTGCGCCCGCAGCGTTGTCGATCCAGTGAAAAGTTTCACAAACAGCCGGCTCCGCGGAGGCTGATGTTCCGTGGCATGTAATCACACGGTTGATGCCGATACCAAAATCGCGATCATCGGCGTGCAGGGAATGACCAGTTTCGAGGAGATCGTGCGCGCGGTCGAGCGGCTGGCGGCCGACCGGCGATTCCGACCGGACTATGGGGTGCTATTCGACCTTCGCGAAATGCACTATTCGCCCTTCGCCGACGAGGCCGCCACGCTGGCCAAGACCATCGCCCAGTCGGCACCGCTGCGAAATCACCCCATGGCGATGGTCGCGTCCGGACCTCAACTGAGCCTCGCCGAAATGATTACGTCGGTGGCCGCCCGGAGGGGGGCAGTGGCCCGCGCCTTTCGCCCCAACCTGGGGGCCGCGGCGATCTGGCTGCACCAACAGATGCGGATGCGCCGGTCCCAGGCCCATTAGAAGCGGTTCCTAAGGGCCTCCCCCCGCAAAACGAGGGACTTTTTCGCCTTCCCGCCGACTGCAGGAATTTCACCGCCATGGCGTCCGGGGTAGTACAATTACGTACTACAGTTCTAGGGCTGAAGGAACAAGGAGGTAGCCGCTCATGGTCAAGATGAGTAACCAGGCAGCCCCCGCCCAGATCGCCTCGGATGCCACCAGCGTCCTCTTGAGCGAGCTGGTCGCCCACCTCAGACAGAACCGCACCCTCCTGCGGGAGGAGTGGGTGCGGCGCATCACGGACGCCGAGCAGCTCACGGCCATGACGGAAGAAGAGATTTTCGCCGAGGCGACGTCCGTCTACGACAGCTATGTCGAGGCACTGGAGACGGGAACCCTCGAGGCGCTCCAAGCGTACGCCCGTAATCTGTCCGAGCGGATCATCCCGCGCGGCGTCGAGACGGACGAGGTGGTCGGAATCGTGCTTCTCCTGCGTGACGTCCTCGCCCGCTCCCTGTTCGCCAAGTACCACGTCGACTTCAAAGTTCTGGATCGGATCCTCGACGCGTACGAGCCCGCGGCCAACCGGATCGCGATCACCGTGGCGGTGGGTTTCGTCCAGGAGCGCGAGCGCGTCATCCGCGAGCAGCAGGAAGCCATCCGCGAGCTCTCCACGCCGGTTCTCCAGGTGCGCGAGCGGCTGTTGATTCTCCCGATCATCGGCCTGATCGACCCGCATCGCGCCCGGCAGCTTACCGAGCAGCTCCTCCACGGGATCCGCGCGAACCGAGCGAAGGTCGTGGTGATCGATATCACGGGCGTGGCCGCCATGGACGCAAACGTGGCGAACCACCTCGTGCTGACGGTCGAGGCGGCCCGCCTCCTCGGGGCCACGGTCATCGTCACCGGTCTCTCGCCGGAGATCGCGCAGACGCTGGTGAAGATAGGGGTCGACCTGGGCAAGATGAATACGGTGGGCGATCTCCAGGGAGGAATCGAAGAGGCCGAGCGGCTCCTCGGCTTCAAGGTCTTCCCGATTCGCGAAACCAAGACGGCCTAAGCGCCGGTCCGGCGCACTTCGAAAATCGGAATCCGCCCCATGCCCGTACCTATCCTGAAACAGGGCCAGACCCTCATTGCCTCGATCCAGGCCGCGCTGACCGACACGGATCTCCTCGAGTTGCGCGACGCCCTTCTGGAACAGGTGGGTCGTTATCGGTCCCGAGGGGTGATCGTGGATGTCACGGCCCTCGACGTGATGGATTCTTTCTCGACCAGGACCCTGCGCGACGTCGCGCACATGACCCGGCTCCGCGGGGCCCAGACCATTATCGTGGGGATTCAACCCGAGGTGGCGTTCGCCATGGCTCAATTCGGGCTGACCCTCGAAGGCGTGCCCACCAAACTGGATTTGGAAGAGGGGCTCACGTTCCTCGCCGAGAGCGCAGAGCAGCAACCCGATGAGTGATGAAACGAAGTTCGAGGCGGAGACGCGCGTCCCGGTTCAATCCGATTCCGATATTGTCGTGGCGCGACAGCAGGGACGGGCCATCGCCCGGGAGCTGGGCTTCACGCTCGGGAACGCAACCCTGATCGCGACCGCGATCTCCGAGCTAGCGCGAAACATCGTCCAGTACGCGACGCGGGGCGAGGTGATCCTGAGGCGAATCGAGAACGGAAATCAGAGGGGGCTGGTCCTGATCGTCCGCGACGAAGGCCCCGGTATCCCCGACGTGCTGCAGGCCATGCAGGACGGGTACTCGACGTCGGGTCGCCTGGGCCTCGGTCTCCCAGGCGTAAGGAGGCTGATGGATGAATTCGATATCGAGTCGGAAGTAGGCAAGGGCACAACCGTGACGGTTAGCAAGTGGAAGACGTGAGCACACAGCTTCTCGACTGGGCCGTGGCCACGCGTCCGTTCCCAGGGGAGGCAAGGTCCGCCGACGGCCATCTCGTCCACGTCGCGCCGTGGGGAGCCCTCCTGGCGGTTGCGGACGGGGTGGGCCACGGTTCGGAAGCCGCCGCCGCGACCCGCATCGCGCTCGCGGCATTGGAACAGCACGCGCATGAGCCGCTGGGCTTGCTGCTCGAACGGTGCCACGACAGCCTGAGGGGCACCCGCGGCGTCGCGCTCAGCATGTCCGCGTTCCATGGGGACGCCGACACGATGACCTGGCTGGGAGTAGGGAACGTGGCGGGAGTGCTCCTCCGCGCCGCACCCCAAGGGACTCCCCCCGCGGAGACGCTCGTGATGCGGGCCGGCTTGGTCGGGGATCGGATGCCCGCGGTTTCCGCATCGACGACCCGCGTCGCGCGCGGGGACACCCTGATTCTCGCCACGGACGGCATCCGGACGAGCTTTGCGGAATCCCCTTCGCTCGCCGATGCGCCGCAGGAGCTTGCCGAGCTCATTTTGGCCCGGTACGGGAAGGGAACCGATGACGCGCTGGTTCTCGTCGCGCGCTATCTGGGAGGCTCGGGGTGAGTGCGCCCCTGAAGCAATTCGGGCTGGAATATACGAGGGCGCTGAAGGACCACCTCACCCTGGGCCAGGAGGCAACCCTTCAGTCGGCCTATGAGATCGGAAGAAGGGCTCTGGTCGAGGGGCTGGGCGTTCTGGACATGGCCGCGATCTTCCACCGGGCGTTGCTCACGATCTCGAACCCCGCGTCGGGGGCGGAAGAGGCCGGGCCCCAAATCGAAGCGCTCGAGAGCTTCCTCCTCGAGAGCCTTTCGCCGTTTGAAATGGCCCACCGGGGCGCACGCGAGGCGAACACGGCGCTGCGCCGCCAGAACGAGATCCTCGAGGAGCAGATCAAGCGCATCGCCCATGAGGTCCACGACGTGGCGGGACAGCTGCTGGCGTCCGTCCATCTCTCCCTCGCCCGGATGCAGAAAGAGGCGCCGCAGCTCCGCGAATGCATCGTGGAAGTGCGGGGACACCTCGATCGAATTGAGGAGCAACTTCGGCGGCTCTCCCACGAGCTCCGTCCCACGGTCTTGGACGACTTGGGACTCGTGCCCGCGATCGGATTCCTCGGCGAAGGCTTCTCCATGCGATCGGGGGTCCGTGTGGTCCTGAATGCGCCCCCGGTCGGTCGGCTGCGCCCCCCTCTTGAGACCGCGCTCTATCGCATCGTCCAGGAGGCGCTGAACAACGTGGTCAAGCACGCGCGGGCAACGCGGGTGCTCGTCGGCATTGACGTGCAGGACGGCTGGATTCACTGTACGATTGGAGATGACGGGATCGGCCTGGATCCGGCGTCGGCGGGAGCCCCGGCCAAGGGGCTTGGGCTCATCGGCATCCGTGACCGCGTCGCGTCGCTCGGAGGTACGCTGAAAATCGAATCGAATCGGGGTCGCGGAACCGAGCTCCGTGTCGCCATTCCCCTGGAGAGCGTCGGTGCCCGTTCGCGTCCTGCTGGCTGACGATCACGCCTTGGTTCGTGAAGGGATCAAGGCGACCCTCGAGGCAAGCGGCCTCAGCGTCATCGGGGAGGCGTCGGACGGGCGCGACGCGGTCCGGCTGGCGCGCGAGCTTCAGCCGGACGTCGCGGTGTTCGACATCGGGATGCCCGGGCTGAACGGGGTCGACGCGGCGAGGGTCGCGCTCAAGGAATCGCCTCGTCTCAAGATCGTTCTGCTCACCGTTCACACCGAAGATGCGTACGTGGCCGAAGCCATCCGGGCGGGAGTCGGCGGATACGTGCTCAAGAAGCAGGCGACCGCCGATCTGGTCCGCGCGATCCAAGAAGTCTCGGAGGGAAACACCTATCTGAGCCCCGGTGTCTCGCGGGCCGTGGTCGATGCCGTCCGGTCCGGGTCCCAGCTGCCCGCGGACCCTCTCACGAATCGAGAACGGGAAATCTTGCAGCTGATCGCGGAGGGAAAAACGACGAAGCAAATCGCTTCGGTCCTCGGAATCAGCGTCAAGACCGTGGAGACGCATCGGAGTCACATCATGGACAAGCTTCAAATCCGCGATACCGCCGGTCTCATCCGCTACGCCCTGCGCCGAGGTTTGGTAACGCTTTAGCGTCCCCCCTCAGGGATTTCCCTACCCTTTACCTCCGGTTTTTCCCCCACCAAATCAGGAACCTCCCAATAGCGGCCTTTATGCGCCGTCCGTACCTTTGTGTGTGTCAGGGGCGAGGAAGCGCTCACTGAGGAGCGCGCCGGGCCCCTGAGGGCCGGCGAGCCCGGCGACGCGAGACCGGGCGCAAATCCGAGAGGAGGTGTGTGCCGCCTGCCCGAAAGGTGCGCTTATCCGGCAATCGCCGGGAAGGACCTTCGGTTGGCGCGAGCGCCCATCGACGCTCGCGCCGAACCGTAGTGGAGAGCATGACGATGGAGGTTCGAATGGGAAAGGCAGGCAGCAACCCTAGCAACAGTGCGTCGCGCCATACGCCGTCGGTTCGCCCCGGGACCCTCGGCTTGCAGCGCCGTGCGGGGGCCCTACGTCAACCCTAACCCTAAACCCAACGAGAAACTCAACGAGGGCGCGACCGGGGGCCCCCCCCGCTCGCGAGAGCCGCATGCATCTCGAGCTGCTCGAACAGCGGCACACCGACGAGACTGGGCGCGGGGTCCCCGTGCAAAAACGCGCCCTGGATATTTTGGTCGCCTCGATCGGGCTTGTCTTTGGGCTCCCACTCTGGTGCCTGATCGCGGTCGCCATCAGACTGGAAACTCGTGGATCGGTCATTTACCAGCAGGAGCGCGTCGGGCTCAATCGGCGACCCTTCCGGATGTACAAGTTCCGAAGCATGGTCGACGACGCGGAGCGAAGAACGGGGCCTGTCTGGGCTACGGAGGGAGACCCAAGGATCACACGGTTCGGGGCGATATTGCGGAGCACCCATCTCGATGAGGTTCCGCAATTCCTCAACGTGCTCCGAGGCGAGATGAGCATCGTGGGACCGCGCCCCGAGCGTCCAGCATTGGTAGAGCGCTTGGCCGAGTCCATTCCGGGGTACCAGGATCGATGCACCGTTCTCCCGGGGATCACGGGCCTCGCGCAAGTGCGGAGCGGGTACGACCGCTCGATCGAAAGCGTGAAGCGGAAGCTTCGCTATGACCGCTACTACATCCGGTGTCGCAGGTGTCTCACCCTGGATCTCAAGGTCATGGCGGAAACCGTCAGGGTCATGTGCCAAGGGCTCTTAGCGTGGCGGAAGCCGGAGCCACTCCCACACCAAAGAACCGCGTCGCAAAGGGAGGCATAGAAATGCCCACGGCGAAATCGAGAAGCGTCGCCAGAAATGGGGGGGTCGATCGCTCTTGGAGCCACGTACCCATCACCCCTGGTCGCGTCCCACCAACGCTCCAGTCGCTTCAGTCGCGGGACGCGCACACCACGCTCTCGATGCCGGCCTGCCTGCAGGCGGCTCTCATTCCTCTGGACCATGAGGATGAGTCGAGCTCGCAGCTCACCCTCAAGGGCGGCCTCGTGCTGGGGGGCTTGGGCGCGGAGCTGATCTTCGACCGGGGGTACGACAGCGCCCCCTTGGGGCGGATGGAAGTGACGACGAAGACGACTCTGGTGCCGGCGGGTGAGTGCTTTGAATTCGAGCTGCAACAGCTTCGCAGTCCCCTCCAGGGAGACACGGTCGCCTGGGTCCAGGTTCGCGACGGCGAGGGCAACCCCCTGACCGACGAGCTCTTCCTCGGCCGTTTGAACCGAGGCTACCGCGTGATGGATCCCAGGTTTACCACGCTCGTGGACGCGGAGACCTTCATCTCCCCCATTTCATGTGGCACGCAGTTGAAATCTGATCTCACACTCACAGGCGCAATGACGTTCGTGAGCGGCGTCTCGGCAAGAATCGTGCTGCGGCGTCGCAGAGGCCCGCTGTGGTGGAGCCGCCCCCCGGACGGGGTCTTCGACCTGGGAATTGTTAGGCCCGGGCAGAGGATCCTGTTCCCTGCCCAACCGGTTTGGGCTGGCGACCACGGCGGGTCCTTGAGGTCGCTCCTATTCCTTAACGGCGAAGGAGAGCCGATCGGCGAGGAGCACTTGCTGGAATCGGCGATCTCGCCCCAATAAGACGAGATGAACCGGTTCACGATATCGTCAGCGACCCAACCGCGAGTGGGGGGAGTAAAAACCACGAGCAAGGGTCTTATTGAAGGACTCCTCGCCGGTGCGGGGCCCTTTTGGTGCAGTACGAGGGGGGGCCCGGCGCCGGACGTGAGATCCGGTTCCGGCACCCGGTGGTGGATCCCCATGTCACTCGACTATAAGATTGATCGGGCTGGGAGAATCGCGTCGGTCTCTGCCCATGCGAATCTGGATGAAAGCCTCCGGGCCATACGAACGCTGGCATCCGATATTCGCTTGGAGGACGGCATCGGCGTGCTCATCGATCTCCGAGGATTCGAGCACGCACCGTCCTGGGAGGAAGCCGATGCGCTCGCGAGGACCATTGCAACGAGCGGCGTCCTTCGGCAGCACAGGGTCGCTCTCCTCGCTTCGGGCAGAGCGGATTTCGCGCTCGCGAACATGATCGCGACCCTCTCCGGCCTGAAAGGCGCCACGGTGCACGCGTTCCAAAGCTTTGATTCAGCCACATCGTGGCTGAAGGGTGTGCCCAGCCATCTTGATCAGCGCCGAAACTGAGTCGTGAGAGAGGGCATTCTGAGGCAAAGTCGACCCGTTGGACGACTGTCTCTACAGAAGGTCGGAGGGGTGGCCGAGAGGTTTAAGGCGTCGGTCACGGCGGCCGACGTGCTGCAAAGCACCGTGGGTTCAAATCCCATCCCCTCCGATCAATCTTTCCACTCCGGCGGCGGCCGGAGATAGCTTATCGGAAGACCCCAATCCGCAGCGCCCCGCCCTCAGGGGCATCGGCCGCCACTTCCGTGACGACTTGAATCCGGCCTGGATCACCGAGGACGCGGCTCGACAGCGCCGAAACCGCGCGGTTTGCGAGCATGGCAGCCTGATCGAGCGAGCGCGCCTGAACCGCCACCCGTATCGGCTCGCGGACCTTGGTCGACTGATTGAGCCAGCTCGCGACCTCGAGGAACATCGGGGAGACCTCTTTGCTTCCGTACCTCATGCTGGGCCCGTACCCCGCCGCGCCCGCGTCGACCGATGAAAGATCGCGACCCGACATCACGAGCTCGGGACCCGCAGGGGTGTCGACGCGGTACGCCGACACCGTGAAGCCCCGGCCCACGAAGTTGCGCTTGTTACCCGCCCGATCTCGGGCCTCGAAGACATACGAATAGGTCAGGCCGGGCGTCACCGCCGCTCCCGACTTCGTTCGCCCGTCCCACGCGATCTCTTTCGGCGGATCTCCCTTCCCATCAAAGGTCGCCACCGTCTCCGCGCGCGAGTCCGCGACCAGAAGCTTCCACTGCACAACCCCTTTCACCGCCGGACGGAACCGTGCCACCGCCCCGGTCGCGAACTGCTGGAGCCAGGGCCGGGCCACATAGGGCGACGGCACTTCGGCGGAGAGCGCGACCAGCGGGGAACCCAGGTCGGGAACGGTGCGATCCAGGACGTCCACGGCGCTGCCGCGGGTCAGTCCCGGCACGTCCTCGGGGTCGAGATCCAGATTGAGCTCCGGGCGGCCGAAATCGATGTGCACGCGGTCTTCACCCTCCACCGTCATGGAGCGGAATTCGGTTCCGGACTGACCTGCCCGAAGCGTCATCGAGCTGTCGGAGGCAGCGGGCGATCCCTGCTTCGCGACGGGCGCCGCTTTCGCCGCCTCCGCGACGGCCGCTGTGGCCAAGCAGGCGCCGGCCGAGAGGGCAAAGACGGCGCGGAGAGCGCCGCGTCCCATCCTGTGGCATCCCTTGGGTCTCATCACACGCCTCCTCTAGCCCGCGTCACGAAGTCTGAAGTGGAAGGTGATCGTGCCCCACTGCTCGCCGGTCTGTCCCGAGGGCAGGGGCCTGAATCGCCAGACGCGGAGCGCGACGCGCGCGCTCTCGTCGAAATCCTCGAACCCCGCGGTCTTCTGAACGAGGATGTTCTCCTTCACGCCTCCGTCCGCGCGGACCACGAAGTAGAGCGTGACCGCCCCCTCGACCGCGTCGTGCTTCGCCCATTCCGGATAGACCGGGACCAAATACGAAACAATCGGTCGATCGACGATCGGACCGGTGATCGATGCCCCCGCGACGGTACGGCGCGCGGTCGTATCGGACGCACGCGCCGGGGCGGGCGTTTCGGTTCCGGGACGCGTTTCCTGCACCGTCGCGAGGGCAGGCGCGGATCCTGCCCCGCCGCCGCGCACGAGCGGTAGCGGGGGCCCTCCTCCGCCTCCGCCACGGGCCAACGCGATCGGGGTTCCCATACCGGTTCCGCCGGCCATGACCGCGGGCGAAGATCCGAACAGGGACGTCGGCGCGCTCGTGGGCGTGATCCCCTTGGCCGCGTGGCTGGCCTTCTGCTGCATCGCCGCGAGACGCGCGTCCAACCGATCCTCGAACGCCCAGGAGGATTGAGGGTCGGGCGCCATTTCCCCCCGCTTTGCCAGGCGCTGGAAATGGACGTCGGAGAGCGATCGAGCCGCGACGCCCGCCGCGGCCTGTCCCCGCGCGGCGGGAGCCGCGGAACCCGCCGGGGCGGCGGCCAGATCCCCCGGCTCGAGAAGGGTGATTTCGGTGATCGGCGCGAGGTCGGGCGCCTGGACCGGGTGAAACACGAGGCACAGGAACAGCAGCCCGTGCGACACCACGCTCACGCTCATGGTCCACCGCGTCCGGGCGCGAGCCTGCTCGAGATCAAACCGCAGGGTCGCCGCCGTCATCGTCCGGACTCCGTTCTCTGCCGTGTCGCGATCGCGATCCGCGAGGCGCCGGCCGCCTTGGCCTGCTGAAGGAGCCGCCGGACCGCCCCGTACGGCGCGCCCGAGTCGGCGCGGACGACGACCAGCACGTTCTGGTTCTCCCGCTTGGAAAGCTTCGCGTGGAGCAGAGCGCCGAGATCCTCGCTCGGGACCACCTCGTCGTCCAACGCGAGGTGCCCGGTCGACGAAAGCGTGATGCTCACGTTCCTCTCGTCCTCCGCTTCGCGCGTTCGGGCCTGGGGGAGGTCGACGGGGAGGTCCGCGACGGAGAGAAGGGGCGCGGTCACGAGCAGGATGATCACGAGGACCAGCGCCACGTCGATGATGGGCGTGACGTTGATCCTGGTGATCATGAAGTGCGGAGCGACGGGGCGGAAGCGCATGTCAGCCTCCCATCACCGCGATCTGCGCGGCGCCACAACTCTTGGCTTCATCGAGAACGGAGACAAAGCTGCCGTGCGGCACGCCGTCGTTGCAGCGCACAACGACCGTCTTGGTCGCGCTCACGGCGAGAAGGGGACGGAGCATTCCCGAGAGCGACGCTCGCGGCATGAGATTCCGATTCACGATCACGCTGTCGGGGGACACGATGGTGATCTCGATGCGCTCGGCGCGCACGCGCTGGACCGCGGCACGGCCGCTGGTCGCCGCGCTCCGGATCTGGATGCCGGACTGGAACGCCATCGGCGTCGTGATCATGAGGATGACCACGAGCACGAGCGAGACGTCGATCAAGGGCGTCATGTTCACGTCGTGAATAGATTCCGGGACCCGTTTGCCCCGCGTGTATCGCCGCACCGGCGCCTCCTTACGCGGCCCGCGTGCCGTGGTGCGACGCGTTCCGGTGGATATTGGTTTCGATCCGAAGCGTGCGCGCGTGGTTCTCCGCGACCGTGAGCAGGTTGCCCATCCGACGCACGAAGTGGTTGTAGAGCATGACGGCGGGAACGGCCACGAGGAGCCCCGCGGCGGTCGTAAAGAGCGCCTCCGCGACGCCCGAGGCGACGACGGAGGGGCCCGCGGAGCCCGTGCGCGCCATATCATGGAACGCGCGCATGATTCCCCATACCGTTCCCAGGAGCCCGATCAGGGGCGCGGTGTTCCCCATGGTGCCCAGGAATCCAAGATGCCGCTCCAGCTCCATCCGCTGCTCGCTCAATACGATCTGGAGCTTCTCCTCAGCGGCCTCGGGCGGGAGGTCCGCGCTGCGGAGCATTTCGACCGCGACCGGCCCGAGCGGGTGGGTCGTCGCGTTGCAGACGCGTACGGCTTCCTCGCGGTTCCCGCCGCGCACGGCGATGATCGCGGAGGCGAGCACCCCGTCCGGATTCCCCCGGCGCTTCGTGTAGTAGATCACGCGTTCCAGCGCAAACCCGAGCGTCATGACGCTGCAGAAAAGGATGATGATCATGACCGGGCTCGAGCGCATCGCCCCGATCCAGTCGAAATTCTCAAACATGGAATGACTCCTTTCTGTTCTTCGTTTCAGGATTACCGCTTCTTGGTGCCTGCCTGAAGCTGGGAGGCGCGCCCTTTGGCAAGCGCCGCCAGCTCCTGATCCTGGGAGTTCTTGGCGATGTCGAGATAGACATCGAGCGCCCTCGCGAAGCTCCTCTTCGACTCGTAGAGCGCCGCGCAGCGTGTCAGCGCCGAGACGCGGAACGCGTTCCGCCGGTCGGTCGACGCGCCGGCGCGGAGGTACGCCTTGAGCGCGCCGTCAGGGTCGCCCAGTTGCTCCCGGCAGCGGCCGAGGCGGTACTGAAGCTCCACTTCGAGCGCGGGGGAGGGTCCGGATTCGAGCGCGGCTTCGAACTCCTGGGCCGCTTCCTTCGGACGGCCCGCCGCCTCGTTCATGTCGCCGAGTTGGTACGCCACGTCGGCGGTGCGGGAGTCATGCGGCCGGTCCGCGCGATAGCGTTCGAGCGACACGCGCGCTTCGTCCGTCTGACCGAGCAGCTTTTGACAGAGCGCAAGGTTGTATCGCGATGCCGAGCCCATCTCGGCTGAGACGCTTTCCTCGAGAACCCGGGTGAACGCCACCGCCGCGCGCGAGTATTCCTTTCCCTCGAACTCGAGCAGCCCGAGCCGGAACTCTACCGTGGCCCTGAGATCGCTCTCGGGGAAGAACGAGAGGAATTGTTCGTAGCCGAGGCGCGCCTGATCGCGCGAGCCGGCTTGAGCGTAGGAATCAGCCAGGAGGAACTGGGCCTGGTCGGCGGCCGAGAAGCCCGGGAATTGGCTCACCACGCGGCGGAAGCCGTCGGCGGCCTCGGAGAAGTTCTTCGCCTGATAGTGCCGCTTCGCGACCTGGAACTGCGCGTCCGCTGCGAAGGCGCTCGAAGGGTACTGCTGGATCAGCCTCTCGAGCACCTCGGTCCCCTTGGCGCTCTGACCGAGGCGGTAGAGCGAGAGCTCCGTGCCGCGTTTCGCTTCGCGAGCTGCGGGCGTGCCCGGGAACTGTTCCTCTACCTTCGAGAACCCCGCGAGCGCGGCCGCGTCGTTCCCGGCATTGTACTCGCACTGCGCGAGCCGGAGCGTCGCGAGAGCCGCGATATCGGTCGCGGCAAAATGTT
>VBOW01000063.1 GCA_005893275.1 Candidatus Eisenbacteria bacterium
AAGCGGAGTGTACGGTTTCGCGAACACCGCGATGTCGTGCCCCGGCTGCACGGCGCGGGCCACGATCTTGAAGGATACGAGCCATTCCGAAGGCTGGAATCCTAATAGGATCAGGATTGCGGCGACCCCCGCGAGCGGCAGAACGGCAAGGATGGCGCGATGGAGGAGCGGCTGTTTGCCCCGGAAAAGCAGATAGAGGTAGGAGGGAGCGAGATAGAGGGCGGCCAAGTGGAACGTGATCGCGACCGGGAACACCGCCGCGAGCCAAAGAGGATGATCGGTGTCCCTCGCGCGGCGCAACCCGAGCCAGAGATAGGAGAGGATCGCGACGCTCGCCGGCGGGTAGCTCTCGATGTAACCAAAATAGAGCTGGGCCAGCCCCAGCGTGGCAAGCACCGCGAACGCGGCCGCGCGGGACCCGGTTCTAGGCGAGATCTCCGTGGCGATTCCCCACAAGATCGCCGCGGCGGCCGCGCCGCAGAGGATGGACAGGATGCCGACGATCGACGCCTCGATGGGGATTCCGAGCGCGCGCAAGATCCAGGCATATCCGGTCCAGGTCGCCGCCGCGAGCGGCTCGCTGTAGGGATTCGGCTTGCCGGACCGGATTCCCTGGAGCCATATCGTCGTGTCGCCCAAGAGAAAGGTCCGGAGTCGGAGCTCCCAGAGGATCCACGCCCAGGGCAAGAGCAAGAGCCAGCCGCTCCACCGCGGAAGGCGAAACGGGTTCGTCCTGGGGGATCGGCGCGCCGAGCGGCCCCTGGGGTCGCGACGGCGCGGGGCCTCCTCGACGCGCGGCGTGCCCGCGCGGAAGAGGTCGACGACGAGGAGGAGCGCGGCGCCGAAGAGGAGCGCCATGACGAGGAAGCGTGCCGGCGGGGGAAGGAATCCGGGGAGGTGGAGCCCCCAGGCCCGCGGCCCTGGGCGATGGCTCGCCGCGGCAACGGAGAGGGCATACGCCGAAGCGCCGGCCGCGAGGACGGCGCGCGCTGCGCGGGATCGATCCATCGCCGCAGTATAGGGGTTGCGGGGCCCGCGCCCGGGAGTAGAATGGCAGGCGCTAGAGCCGCTCCGCGCCGGTCCTGCTCCATTCCGGTGCCCGCCATTCAGGATCGAGAGGTTGCCATGAGTCTGGTCTTGGAGAAGACGAGAAACCCGTTCGAGGTCGCCCAGCGCCAGTTCGACATCGCCGCCGACGTGCTTCATCTCGAGGAAGGGATTCGACTCAAGCTTCGGGTGCCGCGGCGTTGCCTGATCGTCTCGGTTCCGTTCGAGCGCGACGACGGGTCCTGGATGGTCGTCCAGGGGTATCGCGTCCAGCACGACGTATCCCGGGGCCCCGCGAAGGGGGGCATCCGCTATCACCCTCAGGTCACGCTCGACGAGGTGAAGGCGCTTGCCGCTTGGATGACCTGGAAGTGCGCGGTTGTGAATCTGCCCTACGGCGGCGCGAAGGGCGGAGTGGAGGTGGATCCCAAGGCGCTCTCGCACCACGAGCTGGAGCGGATGACGCGGCGGTACACGAACGAGATCGCGATCATCATCGGGCCCGAGAAGGACATTCCGGCGCCCGACGTCTACACCGACGCCCAGGTCATGGCCTGGATCATGGACACGTTTACGATGCGTCAGGGATTCGCCTCTCCCGGCGTCGTGACCGGAAAGCCGATCTCGCTCGGAGGCTCCCTCGGGCGCAGGGAAGCCACGGCGCGCGGTTGCACGTACACGATCGAAGAGGCGTGCAAGTATCTCGGCAAGCAGCTCGAGGGAATGACGGTCGCGATTCAGGGCTACGGGAACGCCGGCTCGATCGCGCACGACCTCCTGCACCAGCGCGGCGCGAAGGTCATCGCCGTGAGCGACTCGCGCGGCGGGATCCATTCCTCCCGTGGCCTCGATCCCAAGGTGGTCCAGGCGCACAAGAGCCAGACGGGGACCGTGGTGGGGGTCCCCGGTACGGACCGGATCGGAAACCGGGAGCTGCTCGAGCTCAGGGTGGACATCCTGCTCCCGGCCGCGCTCGAAAACCAGATCACCGAGGAAAACGCGCCCAAGATCAAGCCCAAGATCCTGGCCGAGGCGGCGAACGGCCCCACCACGCCCGACGCCGATCCCATCCTTCACGAGAACGGGGTCTTCCTGATTCCGGACATCCTCGCGAACGCGGGAGGGGTCACGGTTTCCTACTTCGAGTGGGTCCAGGACCTTGCGAACTACTTCTGGACCGAGGATGAGGTGAACCAGAAGCTCGAGACCGTGATGAGACGCTCCTTCCGCGACGTCGCGTCGCTCGCGGAGAAGCATCACGTTCACAACAGAACCGCGGCCTACATGCTCGGCGTCGGCAGGGTCGCGGAAACGACGAGACTCCGGGGGCTCTATGGCTGATTCCACTCGGCATGCCGGAGGGGCGCGCCCTTCCAGCGCGCCCGCGAGGGCGGCCTCGGACGCCGAACGTGGCAAGAGCGAGAACGGCGATTTTCTGAAGATTCGATCGATCGATCATCTGGAGTTCTGGGTCGGGAACGCCCGCCAGGCCGCGTTTTTCTACTCGCACGCCTTCGGGCTCGCGGTGACCGCGTACGGCGGGCTCGAGACCAAGATGCGCGACCGCGCCTCCTACGTGCTTCAGCAGGGCAAGGTCCGCTTCGTGCTGTCCACCCCGCTCGGACCGGAGGGGTTCATGGCGGAGCAGATCCGGCTCCACGGCGACGGGGTGCGCGACATCGCGCTCGAAGTCGAGGACGTGGACCGCTCCTACCAGGAAACGACGAAGCGCGGGGCCAAAGGGGTCCAGGAGCCCACGACGGTCCAGGATGAGTTCGGCTCGATCCGCCGCGCCTCCATCGCCACGTACGGAGACACGATCCATTCGTTCGTCGACCGCTCGAAGTACAAGGGCGCGTTTCTTCCCGGGTATCGCGCCACGGGGGAACAACCGAAACCGGGGCCCCTGCTCTACATCGACCACGTCGTCGGGAACGTGGCGCTCGGCGACATGAACCGTTTCGTGGCCTTCTACCGGGACGTGATGGGCTTCAGCCAGTTTCAGCACTTCGATGACAAGGACATCTCGACCGAGTACTCCGCGCTCATGTCCAAGGTGATGGCGGACGGCAGCGGAAAGGTGAAATTCCCGATCAACGAGCCCGCCGCCGGGAAAAAGAAATCCCAGATCGAGGAGTATTTGGAGTTCTACCGCGGGCCCGGCGTCCAGCACATCGCCCTCGCCACGAGCGACATCTGCTCCACCGTCGCCCACCTTCGCGACACCGGTATCCAATTCATCGGCGTCCCGCACAGCTACTACGAGGTGCTGGAAGACCGTGTCGGGAAGATCGACGAGGACAAGGGCGAGCTGTCGCGGCTCGGAATCCTCGTCGACCGCGACGATGAGGGCTACTTGCTCCAGATCTTCTCCAAGCCGGTCGAGGACCGCCCGACGGTGTTCTTCGAGGTCATCGAACGAAAGGGAAGCCGAGGCTTCGGGAAGGGGAATTTCAAAGCGCTCTTCGAAGCGATTGAGCGCGAGCAGGCGCTGCGGGGCAACCTCTAAGCCGGGATGCGTCTCGTCTCCTTCAGCCGGAGCGGGACGGCGGAGCGCCTGCTCGGCGCGCTCGAAGGGGATCGAATCTTGGAATTGGGGGCCGCCGCCAAGGTCGTGGCTCCCGGGTTGGACTCGGCGGGGCGGCTCCGCTCGCTCGACCTCCTGCTGGGCGATTGGGATCAGGGTCTTCCCCTCGCGCGGTCCGTTTTCGAGCGCGCGGGGTCGGGCGGGTCCAAGCACCCGGATCTCGCGGCGGCCTGGCATCCTCGTGCGCGGGTCACGTTGCACTCTCCGGTCTCGCGCCCGCCCACCCTCCGCGATTTCTATTCCTTCGAGGCCCACGTCAAGAACGCCCGGGCGCGGCGGAGCCTTCCGGTGCCTCCGGAGTGGTACGAGTTTCCGGCGTTCTATTTTTCGAACCCCGGCTCGCTCCTCGGGGACGGCGCGCCGGTCTCCAAACCCTCCTGGACGGAAGCGCTAGACTATGAGCTCGAGATCGCGTGCGTGATCGGAACGCGGGCGCGCGACGTTCCGGCCGAACGGTGGCGCTCCGTCGTGGCGGGCCTCACGATCCTGAACGACTGGAGCGCCCGCGACGTGCAGCGAAAGGAGATGGCGATCGGGCTCGGGCCCGCGAAGGGGAAGGACTTTGCGACCTCGCTTGGCCCCGCGCTGGTCACGCTCGATGAGGTCGAGCCCAAGCGAAGCGGCGATCGATACGATCTCGCGATGGAGGCGCGCGTGAACGGCGCCACGCTCTCGCGCGGGAACGCGAAGGACATGCACTACACGTTCGGCCAGATGATTGCGAGGGCGTCCCAGGACGTGTATCTTTTTCCCGGCGACATCATCGGCTCGGGAACCGTGGGCTCGGGATGCCTTCTGGAGCTGGGCGAGAAGGTCCACCCCTGGCTCAGGGCCGGAGATGAAGTCGTCCTCGAAATTGATCGTCTGGGAACACTGACCAACCCGATCGTCTGACGGGAGTGAGGCAACGCAATGCCGATGTACCACACGCTGGGCGAGACCCCGCACAAACGGCACACTCAGTTCCGCCGCCCGGACGGGAAGCTCTACACCGAGCAGCTCATGGGTTCCCGCGGGTTTTCGGGGCGCTCGTCGCTCATCTATCACTACAACATGCCGACCCAGGCGAACGAGATCCACAAGGTCCAGGACTGCCGGGTCCAGTATGCGGACGATCAGGTCCTCCGCCATCACCACTTCAAGACGAAGGACCTGAAGAAGAGCGGGGATCCTGTGACCGGTCGCGTGGTGCTGCTGCACAACAAGGATGTGTCCATGGCGATCGCGGTTCCGGACCAAAAGATGAAGTACTACTACCGGAACGGTCAAGGCGACGACATGTACTTCATCCACGAAGGCGCGGGTCGCATCCAGACGATCTTCGGCGAGCTCCACTACCGCCCCGGTGACTACGTCGTGATCCCTCGCGGGACGACCTACATGTTCCATCCCGAGCCCGGACCCCAGCGGTACCTCGTGATCGAGTCCGCCTCGTCGATCGAAACGCCGAAGCGATACCGGAACGAGTACGGGCAGCTTCTGGAGCACGCGCCGTTTTCCGAGCGGGATATCCGGCGGCCCGAGCGTCTCGAGACGTTCACCGATCGCGGGAAGTATGAGGTCCGGATCAAGGCGCGGGATCAGATCACATCCTACGAGTTCGAGTTCCATCCGCTGGACGTGGTGGGATGGGACGGGTTCTTGTACCCCTATGTGTTCAATATCGAGGACTTCGAGCCGATCACCGGGCGGATCCACATGCCGCCGCCCACGCACCAGTGCTTCGAAGGAACCAACTTCGTGGTCTGCTCGTTCGTGCCGCGGATGTACGACTACCATCCGAACGCGCTCCCCATTCCATACAACCATTCGAACGTGGACTCGGACGAGGTGCTCTACTACGTGAACGGGAATTTCATGAGCCGCCGCGGCATCGAGGTCGGCTCGTTCACGCTCCATCCGTCCGGAATCCCGCACGGGCCGCATCCCGGCGCCGCGGAGGCGGCCATCGGCGCGAAGGAGACGAAGGAGCTGGCGGTCATGCTCGACACCTTCCATCCGCTCTACGTCACGACCGACGCCGAGCCCTTCGACGACAAGAACTACCCCTATTCGTGGCGCGATCAGCCCGGGAAGTTTGTGGGCGAGGGCGCGACGGGGTGACCACGCCGTCGTGACCGACCGGGGGGGAGGCGCACCGACCGGACCCGCCGGCGCGACCACGGGCAGCCCGGCCCTTCCCAAACTGCGGGGCCTCGACCCCGCCACCCTCGAGCCGGCCGAGGTCTACGCGCTCCTCGTCGGCTGTGTCGTCCCTCGCCCCATCGCGTTCGTTTCGTCGCTCTCGCGCGACGGAATTCCAAATTTGGCGCCGTTTTCGTTTTTCAACGCCGGGGGGGCGCACCCGCCCTCTCTCATATTTTCCCCCGTCACGAGCGGCGCGGGACGGGACAAGGACACCCTGCACAACGTGCGCGCGACGGAGGAGTACGTCGTCCACATCGCGCCCTGGCCCCTGCGCGAGCGGATGAACCAGGCTTCCGCCGATTACCCTCCCGAAGTGGATGAGTTCGGAGAGGCCGGGTTCACCAAGGCGCCGAGCGTGAAGGTGAAACCCTGGCGCGCGGCCGAGTGCCCGATCGCGATGGAATGCCGGCTCTTCAAGATCGTTCAGCACGGCGATGGTCCGCTGCGGGCCAACTACGTGATCGGAGAGGTCGTATATTTCCACATCGCGGAGTCGCTGATGCGGGAGGGACGCGTCGATTCGGTCGCGATCGACGCGATCGGCCGGTTGGGCGGGCCGATGTACACGCGGGTGACGAAGGAGTCGGTGTTCCATCTGCCGCGGCCGGCGCTGCCGCCGAGGACTTGAGCGGGACACGCATTGACCAAGTCCCGGATGGAGGCCTTCAGCGACGGCGTGATCGCCGTCATCATCACGGTCATGGTGCTCGAGATGAGGGCGCCGCACGGAGCCGACGTCACCGCGCTGAGGCCTTTGATCCCCGTGTTCCTCAGTTACGTCATGAGCTTTGTCTTCCTCGGTATCTACTGGAACAATCATCATCACATGTTGCAGGCGGTGCACTCGGTGAACGGCCGCGTTCTCTGGGCCAATTTGCATCTCTTGTTTTGGCTGTCGCTGACGCCTTTCGTGACCCACTGGATGGGCGAGACCCATTTTGCGACCTGGCCGGTCGCCGTGTACGGCCTCGTGCTCCTGCTCGCGGCCATCGCCTATTACGTGCTGGCCCGCGCGCTGGTGGCCCACCACGGCGCCCATTCGACGCTCGCGGTCGCGCTGGGCAGTGATTTCAAGGGAAGGATTTCGATCGTGATCTACGCGGTCGCGATCGCGCTGGCGTTCGTGGCCCCCTGGATCTCCTGCGCCCTCTACGCCGTCGTCGCCATGATGTGGCTCATCCCGGATCGCCGCTTCGAGCGTCTGCTGATGGAGCACCCCAAGTGACCCGCCTTCGCCGAAGCTAGGCCTTCGCGGGCCGGCGCACGGCCCGCTGTGCCGGTGGCCGCTCCGCGCCGGCGCGGTGGCGCTCCGCAAACCCGACCATCCTCCGCAATCCCTCGCCCAGCTCCTCGTCCGAGACGCAGAAGGCGATCCGGACCCGATGGCGCGCTTTCGGGTTCGTCGGGTACTCCGGCGCTCCGGTCGGGGAGGGCTCGGCCATCGGGGAGCCGTCCGCGGTAAACCTGGGCTGAATCGCGAACCCCGAGCCCGGCGCCACGGCGACCCGCTCCTCGCGCAGAAGCGCCACCGCGAACTCGTCACCGGTCATCCCGGTCTCCGAGACATCGGCCATGATGTAGAACGCCCCCTCGGGCACGTAATCCGCCATCCCCGCCGGCTGCAAGATGGAGAGCGCAAGGTCGCGCCGCCTCTGATACGCGGCCTTCATCCGCGCGACGCCCGCTCGCTCGGTCTCGGTCAGCGCGGGGAGCGCGCCCCACTGGATGGGCATGCCCGCGCTTGCCACGAGAGGCTCCTGGCATTTGCGGAGCAGCGTGGCCGTGTAGAGAGACGGGGCGACGACGCACCCCAAGCGAAGGCCGGTCATGGCGTACGACTTGGAGAAGGTGAAGAGGGTGAAGACGCGCCGCTCTTCCTCGGGCAGGTCGCGCTCGAACGATCCCGGG
The DNA here is from genome assembly GCA_005893275.1 of Candidatus Eisenbacteria bacterium. Taxonomy (NCBI): domain Bacteria; phylum Candidatus Eiseniibacteriota; species Candidatus Eiseniibacteriota bacterium. Next base: position 7,730 of record VBOW01000063.1, read on the forward strand.
GAGACATGCGATCCCCGGAAGACGAAATCCTCGTACGCTTCGTCGCTCAGGATCCAGAGGTTCCGCTCCCGCGCCAGTTCATAAAACGCCCGAAGCGTGGCCTCCGGAAAGACGGCGCCGGTCGGGTTGCTCGGGCTGTTGATCAGGATGGCCCGGGTCCGCGGCGTGACGAGCTGGGGCAGCGCGCCGACATCGGGCTGATATCCCGGTCCGAGCGGGTAAAATATCGGCCGGCCGCCTAGGAGCATCGTTTCCTGGACGTAGTTGGGCCAGTAGATCTCGGGGAGGAGCACATCGTCACCGGGACCAAAGAGGATCTCGAGCGTCGCGAAGAGCGCTTGGGTAGAGCCAGGCGTGATGATCACCTGCTCGGTCGAGGCGGCGAGACCGTTTCGCGCCCGCGCCTTTCCGGCGAGCGCTGTCCGAAGCTCCTGGACGCCGGCGGTGGGCGCGTAGTGGGTTTTTCCGGCCCGCAGCGCGGCCGCGGTGGCTTCCACGACCACCGGAGGGGGCGCGAAATCGGGATCCCCGACGTGCAGGCGGAACACCGGCCCGCCGCCCGCGCGCTCCATCTCGTCGGCGAGGCGGAACATGGTTCGGATCGGTGAAAACGGAATCAACTGGCTCCGGCGCGACGGCTGAGGCATCTTGAGTCTCCCGTGAACGACCCTTCGACGCAGGGCGGCGATCATAGCAGACGAGGGCGCAGTCTGGCCCTCCTCGTCGTTGCGATTCTCATCGTGCTCGCCGGCGTGATCGCGGGCGCGGTCATCGTGCCTCGGCTGCCGCCTCCAGAACCCACGCCGAGCCATTCTCCGCTGCGCCGCGGCGCGCCCGGCTCTCGGTCGACCGCCGCCCCCGCGCGAAGCCTGCCCTTCATGCGAGGCGTCTGCTGGGAGGCGGCCGGGAGGGCCAAGCCGTCCGATCTCGAGCCTCTGATCCGCATCCACGCGAACTGGATTTCGCAGACGCCGTTCGGATGGCAACGAGAGCTGGACTCCCCGCTCATCGTCACCTCGAGCGGCTCGGGAGGCTTTTGGGGAGAGGGAGACCACGGCTTGGAGGCGACGACCCGGTGGGCTCACGAGATGGGAATCCACGTGCTGCTCAAGCCGCATGTCTGGACCCGCGCCGGTTGGTCGGGGACGGTCGCCATGAGGTCGGAGGAGGACTGGGCGACGTGGTTTCAGTCGTATCGCAGGTTCATCCTCCACTACGCGGACCTGGCCGAGCGCTGCGGGATCGAGGCGCTGGCGGTGGGCACGGAGCTGGGCGGGACCATCCGTCGCGAACGCGAGTGGCGGTCCGTGATCGCCGACGTGCGCAACCACTTCCACGGCTCGCTCGTCTACTGCGCGAACTGGGCGGAGGACCTGCACCAAGTTCGCTTCTGGGACGCGCTCGATTGGATCGGCGTGCAGGCGTATTACCCGCTCAGCCACCGGCGCGAGCCCCCGCTTTCGGAGCTCGTGCGGGCTTGGCGCCAGCCGTTCGCCGACCTGAACAGACTTTCGCAGCGGTGGGGGAAGCCGGTCGTTCTCACCGAGGTGGGCTACCACAGCCTGGACACCGCGGCGAGCCGCCCCTGGGAATGGGAGCTCGCGGGCACGCTCTCGCTCGACACCCAGGCGCGCTGCTACGAAGCGCTCTTCCGCGTTTTGCCAGAGCAACCCGGCGTTCGTGGGGTATTCATTTGGAAGTGGCACCCCGATTACTCGCGCGCGGGGGGGCCCGCGGACACCGAGTACTCCCCGCAACGCAAACCTGCCGAAGGGGTTCTTGCGCGGGCGTTCGCGGAGATCGAACGCGATGCCAGGTGACCGCGCAGGCCCGGAACGGGCGGCGGATGGATCGGGCTGGCCGGGCTTCTTGTGGCCGATCGCGGTACTCTGTTAGGCTCGGAATCGAGATTCGCGCTACTCTGCCGTTCGCGATCCCATGGAGGTTTTGGATGAAGACTCGGATGACGTTCGCGCTTCTTGTCCTCGCCCTGCTTCCGTCCTGGACCCCGGCCCGGGCGCGGGCCCAGGGAAGCACGACGACCGGAACCGTGCAGGTGACGCCGGCCAAGCCGGCGCCCGCAAAGGCACCGGCCCCAGCCGCCGCCAAGGCGACGACGAAGGCCGCGAAGGCCCCGTCCACCATGCCGGCCGAGGCTCCGGCCGCAAAGACCGGACCGCGGTCGATCATCGGGGAGGTCGTGGACCCGGCCTGCTGGATCGTGAACGGCGCCAAGGGCCCTTCGCACAAGGAATGCGCCATCGCCTGCGCGAAGGCGGGACAGGTCCTGGCGATCGTCGAGAACAAGACGCAGAAGCTCTACATGGTGGCGACGGACAAGCCGGGTGAGGATCCCAACAAGGGATTGATCGATTACGTCGGGCAGACGGTCCTGGTCAAGGGTCGGGTGTACTCGCGGGGAGGGGCCACGGGCATCAAGGTTACTTCCGTGGAGCCCTACAGTGCCACGGCGGTCCGGACCGAGTAGGCGTCCGTTTGACGCCAGCTCGGAGCTCGCGGAAAGGGAGTCGGATATGAAGCCCTCGAATCACGACACGCTCGCGCTTGCGGCGCTGGCCGCGGCGCTCCTTCTGGCGGTCGCCGCGGCCCCCACGCCGCCTCCGGCGACCGGCTCCCACCAGCACGAGCACGGCGCCGCGGCGAAGGCCCCGGAGGGGGCGGGTCAGCGGGGCGCCGGAAAAACCATGACGATCGTCGGCGAGGTGATGGATCCGGCCTGTTTCCTCGAGGCGGGGCCCAAGTCGATCGGCCCGGGACACTACCAGTGCGCGATCGACTGCGCCCGCTCGGGGCAGACGCTCGCGATCTACGACCGCGACCAGGACCGGATCTACTTCATCGCGGGAGAGCTGCCCGGGAAAAATCCAAACGATCCCCTCATGCCCTACATCCACAAGAAGGTCGACGTGCTGGGAACCGTGTACCACCGCGCGGACGCGTACGGAATCGTGATCCTCAAGGTGACGCCGCACGAGGACAAGACCGGGGGCGCGGCCGCGGGAGCCCCAGCGGGGAAATAGCCCGCTCCCGATGAGTCGTCGGCGACCGAATTCAGCATGAACTCGCTCGTCCTGCCGCTTGCGGCGATCGTCGCCTTTTCCTTCGCCTACCGCTACTACGCGGCTTTCATCGCGAGCAAAGTCGCGCGCGTGGATCCCTCGCGTCCGACTCCCGCCACGACGATGGCGGACGGCCGCGACTACGTCAAAACGAACAAGTACGTCCTGTTCGGGCACCACTTCGCGGCGATCTCGGCATCGGGGCCGCTGATCGGCCCGGTGCTCGCGGCGCAATTCGGGTACTTGCCGGGCGCGCTCTGGATCCTCTTCGGCGCGGCGCTCGGCGGCGCGGTCCACGATTTCATCATCCTCTTCGCCTCGGTGCGCCACGGCGCGGCGCCCCTCTCCGAGATCGCGCGCCGCGAGATCGGCCCGCTCGCCCACCGGGCCGCGACCGCCGCGATCCTCTTCATCACGGTGCTCCTCCTCGCGGGTCTCGCCATCGTGGTCGTGAACGCGCTCGCGAACTCGCCTTGGGGGACCTTCACCGTCGCGATGACGATCCCGGCCGCGCTCCTCTTCGGCTTCTACATGTACCGGATCCGGCCCGGCCGGGTCGTGGAGGGAAGCCTGATCGGTGTCGGGATGATTCTCGCGGCGGTGATCGCGGGGCCGTGGCTCCTGAAGTCCCCGTTCGCGTCGTGGTTCACCCTGCCGCCCAGGACGCTGGGCCTCCTCCTTCCGCTTTACGGGTTCATCGCGGCGACCCTACCCGTGTGGCTCCTGCTCTGCCCGCGCGACTACCTCTCGACCCATATGAAAATCGGGACGATCGTGCTTCTGGTGGTGGGGGTCGCGATCGTGCATCCGAAGCTGCTCATGCCCGCGGTCACCCCCTTCATCAACGGCACGGGGCCGGTGCTCCCCGGGATGAAGGTCTTTCCATTTTGCTTCATCGTGATCGCATGCGGCGCGATCAGCGGATTCCACTCGCTCATCGGCTCGGGCACCACCCCGCGGATGGTGCCCGACGAGGGGAGCATCAAATTCATCGCCTACGGCGCCATGCTGACCGAGGGGGTGGTGGCGATCATGGCGCTCGTCGCGGCGACCACGCTCCAGCCCGCCGACTACTTCCTCATCAACGGCGTTCCCAAAGTAGTTCACGCGCTCGGGATCCAACCGGCGCAGCTCAACGAGCTGACCCGGCTCGTGGGGGAGGAGACGCTCCAGGGGCGTACCGGAGGCGCGGTCTCGCTGGCGGTCGGGATGGCGAACATTCTCCGCCAGATCCCCGGGATGGGGCACTTGATGGCCTACTGGTATCACTTCGCGATCATGTTCGAGGCGGTCTTTATCCTGACGGCGCTCGATACCGGAACCCGCGTCGCGCGCTACCTCTTCCAGGACGTGGCGCGCAACGTGTGGGCGCCTCTGGGCTCGACCACGAATTGGATCAGCGTGTCGCTCGTGGGCGCGGTGGTGTGCCTCGCGTGGGGATACCTCGCGGTGACGGGAAGCGTCGAGACGATCTGGCCCCTGTTCGGAGTCTCCAACCAGCTTCTCGCCGTGATCGCGCTCGCGGTCGGGACCTCCTTCATCCTGCGCCAACGCCCTGCGCCCTACGCGCTCGTGACGCTGGTCCCGCTCGCGTTTCTCACCGTGAGCACGATGACCGCGGGCGTGCTGAACACCATCCGGTATCTGTCCCCGGCGTACGTCGCCGACAAGGGCGCCACCATCGCGACGGTCGACGGCGCGCTGAGCGTGATCCTGATTCTGCTCGTGGGCACGGTCCTGATCGATTCCGTGAGGCGGTGGGGATTCATTCTCGCGGAGCGGCGCCGCGGGGTGGTCACCATACCGATGGCGGTGGCCGCAAGCGATGGCGGCGTGGCACCGCCCGCCGCCGAAGCCGCGGGGTAGGCGATCGCAGCTCGAACGCGATTCCATCCAGCCGCGTCGGTTCCGATCCAGGAATCCAGGCGTTCATCCTCGGGTGGGAGCGCCGCCTCGTGCCGCTCGTGGAGTTCGGCACCGACGCGGTCTTCCGCCTGGCGGGCTAAACCGGCAGCGACGCCAGATCCGCGAACGTCGTCAGCTCGATTCCCTGGGAATCGACGATCCGCCTGCTCTCGGGGCTTGTGAGCGCCTCCAGCTCGGCGCGCCACTCATATCCCCATCCTGCGATCGGCGAGGATTCGGGCTCCCCGCGGCCCGGGTGGCAGAGCAGCTCGCTCGTGCCCTGAGGGACGCCGAACAAGACCGACCGGAGCGCTTTCAGATCGAGGTGTCCCGAGGTGTGGAATCCGAAAAAGCGGTCGGGGGTCCGGATTCCTGAGGCGTTCAGGTACGGGAGATTGGACTGCTCCATCAACCGGAGCGGCAGGAACTCGAGGGAGCGGCGCACCGAGCCGCGTTCCGCCCGCCTCAGCACGGTCGGAACGCGCGGAAAACGCATGGCCAGGATCCCGTTCGCCCGAGCGATGCGGAGCGCGACCCGGAAGAGACCGGGCACCAGATGCAGATGCTGGTAGCTGTCCAGGTGCGTGATGCGCACTCCAGCGCCCCGCAGCAGCGCGATCTGCGCGGACCACTCCGCCTCGACCTCCTCCTCGCGCACTCCATCCGAAAGGTAGCGCGCCATGAACTCCCCATACCCGGGAAGGAACCGCCCGGCCGTCTGAACGAGCGACCCGACCTGCTCGGGAGGCAGAACCGGCGCCCCGTGCACGATCATGAGATGGACGCCGGTGTCGAGATCGGGATGGGACGCGGCGTACTGCGCGGCAGGGACAAACGCGTCCCCGGTAGCGACGAGGCTCGCGCTGGTGAGGATCCCGCGCTCGAACGCGTCGATCGTCCCTTCGGTGATGGGGAGCGTGAGGCCGAAATCGTCGGCATTGACGATGAGCCGCCTGCCCGCCGCGGCTCCCGTCAGGGGAACGCGCATGTTCGATCGAGGGTAGGGAACCCCGGCGCCTGAATCAAGCGAAACGGCCCCGAGCTTGGTGGGCGCGGGGCCGCCGGGATCGCTACGGGTGTTGCGCGCTACTTGTTGACGTCCGAATCTCCGAAATTGTCCACCTGGACGGTGAGGTAACACTTCGCCTTGACGTAGTCGCCATAACTGTCGGTCGCCCGCAGGTAACCCGTAAAGACGATCGTGGCGGTGGAGGTGATCGTGCTCGTGATCGTGCCGAGCAGGGCGCCTTTCTCGGAAGGATTGCTGATCGTGATGAAGGCGTCGGCGGTGCCGCCCGAGGGGACGGTGACGTTCATGCCGCCCGAGAGCGGGCTAAAGACGCCGTTGCTGTAGGTCACCGTATAGTCGGTGACCACGATCTCGGAGAATCCGGTACCGGGCGCGACGGCCGCACTGCCGTCGTGAGGCTTGTTTGCGAAGGTCACGGCCACCTGGTCCACCGGGATGAAGATGTGGGACGAGTCGGCTTCATTGATCAGGTCGCTGTAATAGGTGGCACCCTCATTCACGCTCACGACGCTCAAGTCAGCACGGGTCGACTCGTGGGTGCAGCCGCCGATGAAAAACAGCGCCGTGACTCCTGTCATCGCCATCCCTGCCAGCACTGCCCGAGTGCACTTCATAGACGTCTCCTTGGCCTTCGCGATCCCGATCGCATGTGGTCCATAGGAAAAAGCAGAAATACCCAGGCGGGTTCGAGCAATTGATATGCCATGGCGAGGCGGGGGAGGAATCGAGCGCTATGTGCTTGGAATCGTGGAGCGTGGCGCCGCTATCGCGCGCGGCGCCTCAGGGCGCGGCGGGCGCGCCATGCGTATTGCACGGGCGCCCACCGGCCTGCAATGGCGCGGTGCTTACTTCTTGGCCAGGGCCATGTTCACGGCCGCGAGGTAGCGCCGGTTCACCTCGCCCCACTTGATGTTGCGGATGAACGCTTCGATGTAGGCCTTTCGGTCGCTGCCGTAATCGATGAAGTAGGAGTGCTCGTACGTGTCGCACGGAAGGACGGGGAATGCGCCCCACACGCCGCCCTGGTTTTGCGCGTCGCCGATGAAATTGTGCAGCCGGCCGTCGGTGGGATCGTACGCGAGAACCACCCAGCCGCGGGCGCACATACCCGAAGCCTTGAAGTCCTCCTCCCACGTGGCGTAGGAGCTGAAGTCCTCCTTGATCTTGTCGAAGACTTCGCCCGCGGGCTGTCCGTCGCCCCCCATGATGTCGAAGTAAATCTCGTGGAGGATCTGGCCGTTGGCCGCGAACGTCTCTTCGTGCTTGAGCCCGCGCATCTGGCTATAGATCTGGTTCGCCTTGCTTCGGTCGACCTTCGTCAGCTCCTCTTCGATCTCGTTCCGTTTGTTCACATAGCCGGCGTAGAGCTTGTCATGGTGAATTTCGATCGTCTTTGCCCCGATGCCCTTCAATGCGTCATTCGCGTACGGCAGAGCCTTGACCGGATGCTTGGCCATAAAAAGCCTCTCCTTTCGTTGGTTGGAACTGTGCACAACTCAGATTACCGATGAATGATAGCAGAAGTAGGAAAGCCTATGCGCAAGGGCATCACGCGAGCGTCATCTGGCCTCAACAACCAGGCGTGCCGAACCAAGCCGCCAGTTCGAACAGAGAGTCACCCTTGGTCCGGTTTGACAAGTACAGGGTCCAGGAAACGGATCCGGACTCGTCGCTGTCGTCAAAAACGAACATGTCGAGGCGCCCGTCCCCGTCCAGATCGCCAATCCATTGGATGTCAGGCGAAACGCCCAGCTGCCAGCCTCCGAGCTTCTGGGATCGGCTTGTCACACGGTCACGAACATGGATCTCGTACCCCATGGTGCCGCTGGGCGGGAAGCGGATCTCCTTGGAGGCGAAAATACTCCACCGTTTCCCAAAGGGCGCGGGAAGTAGCGCCCTTTGACCTGGCGAGAACCTCGCGTGGCCCAGGAACCAAGTGGGAACGGCTGCTCGACGTACCCACGGGCCCCGACGAACTATGAAGAGGATGCTGTCCTGGATATCGGTTTCAACCCAGGCTCCCGGAATGGACGGATCGCCTGTCGCGCGCCGGTTCGGAGCCCTGCGCAAACGAACCTGAACCGGAACAAGGGAAACTCTCGATCCCACAATCGTAAGCGCGTGCCAGGCCCCCTCGACGCTCGATGGAAGTTCATCCGCACTGAACAGACCTGGAATCAGCATCTGCGAAAGCAAATGCTCTTGGTATGCATCCATTCTCCTGGCCGACCGCGCTATCGCTGCGCGAACGGACGGGCTCAGTGTACTGTCCCTGGCGAACGGGGCGTCCGGTGGAATCGAATCCGAATTAGCCTCTCCGCCGCTTCTGTGAGGGCCGATGGATTCAGAATGAGCGGACTGCAGATAAACCAGGAGTGTGATTAGGACGCAAATCGCACACCCCACGGACATTTCAGACCGTCTCATTCCGGAAGCCGTTTCCGGATGGATGCGATGCGGTAGGCGCGTGCCCCCTCCGGCATATCGAGCACGGCTCGGGCTCCTTCCGACTTCCCGAGAAGCGGCTTCAAGATCGGAGCGCGGTAGGAAAGGATGCCAGGACCGAGCGCGTGATCCCCCTCGCCGAGGATCCAATAACGCACGGTGGGCGAGCCGGGCGCGTCCAGCGGCTCGAGCGAGATTTCCGTCCCGACACCGACGCGGGTCTCATCCACCTCGATTGTCTCGAGAAGCCGTACGCGGTCGAGCTGGTTCATGAGCTCCTGGGCCCGCGCCGCGGCGTTCGCCTGACGCTGCTTCGCCGCCTCGTACTCGGCGTTCTCGCGCAGATCGCCGAGCTGGCGCGCCTTCTCGATCGCGGCGGGAATCGAGGTCTTGAGGTCGAGCTTGAGCTTCTTGAACTCGGCCTCGAGCTTCTCGTACGTTGCGCGCGACATGATGGTGTGGCGCGTCTCGAGATCCTCGACGCTCTTTCCCTCGAGGAGACTCTGTGCGGTCGCGCTCCGGCGCTTCTCGTGCGCCTCCGCCAGGGCGGCCTGGCCGATCCTGCGCAGGAATTCGAGCACCGGCTGAAGCCTCCGCTCGCTCCCGCGCCAATGAAGGACGGTGCGCTCCAGACTCTCCGCCGTCTCCGTGTCGAGCGGCCGTTCCTCGACAAGCCGTTGAAGCGTGCCTGTCGGGCCGAGAAGCTCGAGCAGGCGCTCCGAGATACCCGGGACACCCGCCCCATCGCGCTCGAGAAGGCGAAGCGCGCTCATGAGGAGCATCGGCGGCGGCGGTGCCTCCTCCTCGCCGGGATTCGAGGCGTAGTGCTCGATCAGGCGCGCCGCGAGCGCCGGCGCATCCGCGGCGTGCTGGAGGTGATTCAAGATGGCCCTTCCGAACGCCGGGCCCAGAAGCGCCCGGAGCCGCGAACGCCCGCTTTCTCGGAGCCGCGGGAGCCGGCTTTCGATGGCCCGCCAGAGGAACGTCTCCTCCTGCTGCGCGCCTTTCGCCAGATCGATCAGGGTGTCCTGCTGCTGGCTCAGGGTGAGGTCCCCCGGTGAAAGGCCTTCGACGATCAGCGCGTCGAGCACGCCGCGGGCGGCATCGGAGGCGAGCGCATTCCACGAGGCCGCGTGGTAGAGCGCCTGCGCGCGCAGGGCGGGATCAAGCTTGGAATCTTCGGCCCAGCGCACGATGACCTTCGCGGCGTGCGAGGCGAGCCGCGACTCCTGCTCCGGGTGCTCCCGAAGGAATTTCCGGATCAACCCCAGCCCCGACTCGCCGGCGCGCGGGCTCAGCTCGGGAAGGGAGACCTCGCGCGATTTCTCCTCCGACTGGAGCTTGAAGAGCTGCTGGTACGCCTCGCTCAGGTCGAGCCTCGGATCGCTTTTCAGGTTCTCCTTGGTCTCCTTCCACCACGCGGACCATTCTCCCGGCGGGAGCGCCGCCTCGATACGCGGCTTCATCTGCGCCAGGGTCGCGGTCCCGCCCAGATCGCAGAGCGCCGAGACCACGACTTGAGGATCGCGCGTGCGGATCAGCTCCCGAAGGCGCTCCGGCTCGCGCGCGGCGAGCACGCGGAGCCCATCCGGGGGCAGCCGATCCAGCGAGCGCGCCGCCATCGCGAGCGACATCTTGTGTCCGGCCCTGCCGGCGAATTCGAGCGATACCGATTCACCGTCGTTTGACGCGACCCGTCCCAGCCCCCATGTCGCGTGGGCAACGTCGGCCCCGGGTGGAAGGGAGAGGATCTTGGGGACGCGCGTGCGGACCGCCGCAAAGGGCTCGGCGGGGTCCTGAATTCCGGAGCCCACGACGATCGCGTCGGGATCGGGCTCCGATGCGACCGCGATCCGGACCAATGCCGCAAGAAGCGTTCGCGCCTCGAGAGTCTGGGGGGCGCGCGCCCCGACCGGCTCCAGCTCGCGCCAGCTCCAAAGCCCCGACCCCAGGCGCGTGAGCTCGGGGAGCGCGAGATCGAGGATCGGCTCCGAGTCCTGCCACGGTACGGCCGCCGCGTAGTGAAGCAGGATCGCTCCTGCACGGGCGGGCTCGCGCGACAGATCCTCCTCGACGACGCGAAGGAGCTCGTCCGAGACCGCTTCGGGGTGATTGAGCTCGAGCCACAGCTCGATCGCCCGGAGCCTTTCGTCCCGCGCCTCGTCCGGCTCGCCGCATCGCTCGAGGATTTGCGACAGCTCGAAGAGAAGATGAGGATCGTTCGGCCGGATCTCGAGTGCCTGGCGCAGGAGATCCATCTTCTCCTCGTCGGCCGCGGAGCCGCGCGCGAGGAAATGAAGGAGCCGGACCGCGGCGGAAACAGGGACAGGCTCGAGGAACCGGGGCAAGATCGCGCGGACGCCTTCGCGGTCCTCCACGGCCGCGAGCTTGTCGCCGACGACCTCGAGCGCTTCCAACGAGGAACCGCGCTCGCCGAGGGCGTCGCTCAAGAGCCCCGTCAGGAGGAGCAAATCCCAGCGTTTCCGCGCTTGGGGCTCCTGCCTCAACGCCTTGAGCGCGGGCTCCGCCTGGGCGCCCGCAATCAGCTTCCGCGCGAGCGCTTCCGTCTCGGCCCAGCGCGGCTCGCGGGCGCCGATCGGGGGTTCCTCGCCTTGCGCGGCGCGGAGATAGTTTCGGAAATCGGCATCCATGATTGCGTGAATCCCTCCGGGCTATCCAGAGTATCGCATCGGGAGGGTCGTGGTACACTCCCCGGTCCCATTCGCAAACACTTCGGCGCAGGAAGGTCCCCATCGACCAGAAACAGCGTGTGATCGTGGCGCTAGTCGTGAATCAGCTTCTTTCGAGCGGGACCCACCTGTTCGCAAAGGCCACGGTGACCGCCATCGGGCCTCTCGCCACGGCGCTCCTACGCTTCATCTGTGCGTCCATCACGCTTCTGCTCTTCGAGCTCCTCCGCCCCCGGCGGGAACGCGTCGCGCGGGCGGACATAGCCAAGCTGATCTGGCTCGGATTCCTGGTGGTGCCGGTGAACCAGGGCCTCTTCCTCTTCGGGCTCTCGCAATCGACGCCGAGCCATGCCGCCTTCCTCTACGCGCTCACGCCCCTTGTCGTGTTCCTTCTCGCCCGGCGTTTCCTGAGCGAGGGGGACGCCCGGGCGAAGCTCATCGGCATCGCGGCCGCCTTCGCCGGCGTGACGCTGATCCTCGTAGACCGCGGGCTCGCGCGCGAAGCCGCGGTCCTGCGCGGGGACGTGCTCATCCTGCTCGCCGTTTTCTCGTGGGCCGCGTACACGATCGGCTCGAAACGCCTTCTGGAGCGCTACGATCCCATGACGGTGACGACGTGGGTCATCGTGTCGGGAACCGCGCTCTGCCTCCCGGCGCTCCTCGTCCCGGGCGCGATTCCGCCGCGCCGCTCGATCGGATGGCCGGTATGGGGAGGAGTGGCCTACCTGGCGGTCGGAACGTCGGTCGTGGCCTACCCGCTCTGGCTCTACGCGCTCCGGCGGCTCGAAGCTTCGAAGGTCGCGATCACGACGAACGCGCAGCCGGTCCTCACGAGCATCCTTTCCTGGCTCTTGTTCCGCGAGAGGTTTGGCCCCGCGTTTTTTGCGGGGGCCGCGCTCATTCTGGTCGGTGTGAGCTGGGTGGAGGTCCGGAAAGGCACGGAGGCCGCGATGCGCGCACGCGGTGTGGGCCTGAGTCGATGAGCGCGCGCGAACGACTCGATGGCACGGAGCTGCCGCGGATCGTCGTGCCTCCCCCCGGCCCTCGCTCGCGCGCGGCGGCCCGGCGCCTGCGGCGAAGGGAAGGGGCCGCGATCTGGGGTGCGGGCGAGAACCCCATCGTCTGGTCGCGCGGGCGGGGCGCGGTGGTCGTGGACCTCGACGGGAACCGCTATGTGGATTTGACAGCGGGGTTCGGCGTTCTCTCGCTGGGTCAGGCCGCGCCCGAGGTCGCCCGCGCCGTCTCGGCGCAGTCGAGAAAGCTCACCCAGGGGCTGGGCGATCTCATGCCGCACGAGGCCCGGGAGAAGCTCGTCCGGCGGCTCGCCGCCCTGGGAGGGCGCGTTCTCGACCGCGTGCTGCTCGCGAGCACGGGGGCCGAGGCCGTGGAGCTGGCTCTCAAGACCGCGCATGTGGCGACCGGTCGCCGCCGGGTCGTGTCGTTCACCGGCGCCTATCACGGCCAGTCCTACGGCGCGCTCGCCGTGACCGATACTCCCGGCCTCGGCGCGCCGTTCGCGGGGCAAATCGCGGACCTTGCGATCCGCGTCCCGTTCCCCTACGAGTACCGCTGTCCGCTCGCCCGGCGATGCGATCGGTGCGACCTCCGGTGCCTCGACTCCGCCTTCGAGATCGTGGATCGCGAGCTTCACGGCCCGGACCCTCCGGGAGCCGTTCTCGTGGAGCCGGTCCAGGGCCGCTCCGGATGCGTCCTGCCTCCGCCCGATTTTCTTCCGCGACTTCGGGCGCGCACCCGCGAGCGCGGGTTGATTCTTATCTTGGACGAGGTGATGACCGGGGCGGGCCGCACCGGGCCCTTCTGGGCGTGGGAGCGCGGCGGAGACAGCGCGGCCCCCGATCTTCTGGTCGCGGGGAAGGGAATCGGGGGAGGTGTGGCGATCGCGGCGCTGCTCGGCAGGGACGAGGTGATGGAGTCCTGGCGGAAGCACGTCCTCCCTTCGGGGGAGGCGCCGCATTCGAGCACCTTCTACGGGCACCCGCTCGCGTGCGCCGGTGCGCTCCGGGCGATCGACCGCCTCGCGGCCCCGGAGACACGCGCACACGTCGAGCGCGCGGGCGCCCTGTTCGCGACGGGGCTTCGTTCCCTCCACGAAAGGTGCCCCGCCGTGGGAGACGTCCGCGCCGCCGGCCTCATGGCGGCGATCGAGCTGGTGCGCGATCGGGAGTCGCGTGAGCCGGCGCCCCGGCTCACCGCCACGGTAGTCGGCGCGCTCCTCCGCGAAGGTGTGCTCGCCTATCCGGGCGGCGTCCACGACAACGTGATCTGCTTCACGCCCCCGCTCACGATCACCGAGGAGCAGCTCGGGCACGCGGTCGGAGCGATCGGAAGGGCGATTCAAATGTCGTGCGGCATGTATCCGATGGGGGATTGGAAGTAATAGTTCATCGGGTAGTGCAGGAAGTTCGAGACGCGGCTCGTGTAGAGACAGGCGAAGTCTTTGAGCTGGTGCCCGAAGCGGCTCGATTCGTTTCCCTCCCGGAAGATGGAGCCCCAGTAGAGGTTGTACGCGCGGTCGATTTTCATCCTCAGGTCGTCGATTTCGGGCTCCACCTCGAGGCTCCGTTCCTCGATGCGGGCGATTTCCTCCGGAATCGCCTGAATCCGGGCCGCGATTTCCTGGCACCGCGCCGGATCCGCCCCGTCGTCCTCGCCGAGGATGAGGGTGAGCCGGCGAAGCTCGCGGCCCAGCGCGGCCTTGTCGATTTCCAGATGATGACGTTCCGCCGAGAGCCGGGCCAGGCGGTCGAAATCCTTCGCGAGATCCTGCGTCACGCGAATCTCACGGTCCAGCTCGGGCACGATCATGGCCGTGCGCCACCCCAGCGCCTTCTTGGAAAGCAGGATGTCTCCATAGGTGTGATCGCCGAAATAGAGGATCTCATCCCCGCCGGCTCCGAGCGCCCGCTCGAGGTAGGCGCCGTTCGCTCCGCGAACGACCCGCATGGCCGCGGGAAGCGAGGAGGCCTCCGCCACCGGCTCCGACGGCGAATTGGCCGCGAAGAAGGAGGGCTTTCGCGATTCCACGACGACGAGATCGAAAATCTCGGTCCAGTGGAACGGCGCCCCCCGCCCACGCTGGAGCAGTTGATTGAGGAGCGTATCGGCGTAGGTCCAGTCGCTGTTGGTGAGAAGGAAGAGCTTTTTCCCTCCGCGCCGGAACTCCTCGAGAACGGTTCGCAGCTCGTGGTCGACCCGGATGTAGCGGTCGAGGTTCGCCGTGATGACTGATTTCAGGCTTCCATCCCGGTGGGCCTCATCGATCATTTCCCGCACGTCGTTGTGGACCTGGGTGTAATCGGCTCTCTTCTGTCCGCCCCGCTCGAGCATCTCGATCACGGAGACGAAGAGATACACCTCGGGAAGGTGGAACAGGGTGTCCACGGACGAGTAGTTCTCGTGACTGAGCCTGATGCGCGAGGAACGGTACGCACGCTCACGATCCTCGGAACGGAGCTCCCTCAATCCGTGATGCCCGCGTGACACGAAGTTGAAATAATCCATCTTCAGCAAATTGCCGCGCTTCTTGTCGACCACCAGCCCCCGAATCACGAAGTCGGGATCGTATTTCAAGTCGAGGAGCTCGCTCGGGTACTGCTTCGATTCGACGAGCTTCCGCTTCGTGAGATCGAACGCAAGCTCCTCGACCGGCACGGGATCGTAGTGCGCGAGCGTGTGGTCGAGGTCGAATCCGATCGCGAGGATCTTGGACAATCTCAAGTTTCGATTCACGAACACACGGTGCCGCCGTGGGATCCGGTGCTCGCGATAGCGCAGGGCCCGCGCGGAGGGTTCGTGCTCTGTCGCGGGACTCTTCATTGCGGACATGGCGGGATTGTAGGCGACTTGACGGCGCTTCGGCCACTCTCTACTGTGCCTGGATGAATCTCTGCATCTATGAGGATATCGAGGCCGCCTCCTTCGGTCCGCTCACCCTCCTGCGCCCCGTGTTCGCGCTTCGGTGCGGGATTTTCACGCTGGCCGAAAAGCTCGCCCTCGCGTTTCCTGAGGCACGGCTCCATTTCCTGGTGCGCCCGCACCTCGAGGAGTGGACGCGCCAGCTCTATCCCGACGCCGAGCTATCCGAACCATCCGCGGAAGAGACGATGTTCGTGAACGGGCGGCTGTGCATGACGGACGACGAGGTGCTGCATTTCCTCGCGGCCTCGCCGCAGGAGGTGAGCTACGTCTCCCAGGGCATCCTCTTCGCGGCCAAGGTGCGCGGGGAGCGGGTGAAGCACGTTGTCCGCCACCTGCGCGAAGGCGATCCGGACCGGGCGTTCGAGGACGTCCGGTTCCCGGCCGAAGTGCAGGCCTTTCTCGCGCGCTCCGGGGCGGACCTCATCCGGTGGAGCCCGCGCCAGATCCTCCAAGATTCACGGTACCTCTTCGAAGGGGGCGTGGTGCAGGGCGCGGTGGAATCAGGGGTGCACCTGCTCAAGGCCGAGGCGATCCACGTGGCGCGCGGCGCTCGCGTGATGGCCGGCGCGGTTCTGAACGCCGAAGGCGGGCCGATCGTCGTGCGTGAGAACGCGACCGTGGAGCCCCTTGCCTATGTGGAGGGCCCCGCCGCGGTGGGCGAAGGCGCGATCGTCCGCGCCGGAGCCAAGATCCGCGGCGGCACCTCGATCGGTCCGGTCTGCCGCGTCGGAGGCGAAATCGCCGAGACCGTGTTCCAGGGTTACGCGAACAAGCAGCACGACGGCTTCCTCGGGCACTCGTTCGTGGGGGAGTGGGTGAACCTGGGCGCCAACACGAACAACAGCGATCTCAAGAATACCTATACCCACGTGCGCGCCTTCCGGTCGGCGCGCGATTTTCTCGAGAAGAAAGGGGAGGACTCCGGGCAGCTCATGCTGGGGCTCCAGGTAGGGGATTTCACAAAGACCGGGATCAGCACCTCCTTCACGACGGGCGCCTCGGTCGGGATCGGATGCAATCTCTACGGCACGGAGGTCATGCCCGCGTACGTGCCCTCCTTTGTCTGGGGATCCCCCGGCGCGTTCCAGGAGCATCGCATCGACGCCATGGTGGCCACCGCGGCGCGCGCGATGGAGCGGCGAGAGGTCGCCCTCGCGACGGAGCTGGACTCGCTTCTGCGACGCGCCCACGAGGAGACGCGAAGCGACCGCGACCTCTTTCTCGACGCGATGACGAACGCGCGCCGGGAGCCCCAAGCGTGAGGTGGGACCGAGGGAGCGGCCGCCCCTTCGTGATCGGGGGATCCGCCACCCCCGCGGTTCGCGCCCTGCTTGTGGCCAACGTCGCGGTCTTCCTGTTCCAGACGATCGCGAGGGCCATGGTTCAGGTGCGGATCGAGCGACTCTTCGGGCTCGTCCCCTACGACGTGGTCCATCATCTCTTCCTGTGGCAGCTCGGCACGTACATGTTTCTTCACGGCGGGCTCTTCCACATCGCGTTCAATCTGCTCGCGCTGTGGATGTTCGGAACGGAGCTGGAGTCCCTGTGGGGGACGCGGAAGTTCTTGCGCTTCTATTTCATCACCGGGATCGGGGCGGCGGTCATGACGACCCTCGTCGGACCCTCGAGCTACACGGTCACGATCGGCGCGTCGGGGGCGATCTACGGGCTGCTGGCGGCCTACGGGCTCCTCTTTCCGGACCGGGTGATCCTGCTCTATTTCGTGCTGCCCATTCGGGCGAAATACCTCGTTCTCATTCTCGGGCTGATCACCTTCTGGTCCAGCGTGTCGGCGACCGGCGGCGGGATCGCGCACGTGGCGCACCTGGGAGGGATGCTATTCGGGTGGCTTTACCTCCGGGGACCGAAGTGGCCCCGGTGGGGGAATCCGCTCACCGGGGCCTACCGCCGGTGGAAACGGGACCGGCTCCGGAAGAAGTTTCAGGTCTACTACCAGCGTACGCGCGGGGAGGACAAGGGGCGCGAGGACGATCGTCGTTAGAGGAGCTTCCCAGCGCGACTAGGATTTCCCCGTCATGAGGGAAGCCATCACCTCGTCCAGCGCTTCCTTGGGCGGGCGCACCCGCTCCAGCGGAAGCGCCGCGAGCGCGTCCTCCGCCAGGTGGAGATCCTGGTCGAAGGGCTCCTTGTCCGGATCGAGATAGAGAATCCCGGTCACAAACTTGTCCTCCTGCCTGCCGCGGTGGATCGTCTCGAGCGCGCGCAAGGCGTCGCCGGGATCGTAGTCCTCTCCGAGCTTTTTCAACGTGATGCGGGAGCCGTCGTGCAGGGTCACCTCCCGGCTCTCACCCGGCGCGTAATCCACCTCGATATTCTCATAGCGGGGAATGAAGGTGATGTCGTGGAGCGGCGCGTCGTGCTCCTTGACGTTCAGGTAGCTCTTGGTCGAGCCCTCGTGGTTATTGAAGGTGACGCACGGGCTGATCACGTCCACGACCGCCGTGCCGCGGTGCGACAGCGCGGCCCGCAGAATCGGCCGGAGCTGCTTGGGGTCGCCGGAGAAAGAGCGCGCGACGAACCCGCATCCCAGCTCGATCGCCAAGGCGCACACATCGATCGGCATGAGCTCGTTCACGCGTCCCGACTTGGCTTTGGTTCCCACGTCCGCGGTCGCGGAGAACTGCCCCTTGGTGAGCCCATACACGCCGTTGTTCTCGACGATGTAGAGGAGCGGCACGTTGCGGCGGACGAGGTGGAGGAACTGTCCCAGGCCGATCGAGGCGGTATCGCCGTCTCCCGAGACCCCGAGCAGCGTGAGCGTGCGATTCGCGACGAACACCCCGGTCGCGATGGACGGCATCCGCCCATGGACCGCGTTGAACCCGTGCGAGCGGCTCAGGAAGTACGCGGGGGTCTTGCTCGAGCAGCCGATTCCGGAAAGCTTCGCCACGCGGTGCGGCTCGATTCCGGCCTCGAAGGCCGCCTGAATGATGCTGCCCGTGATCGCGTCGTGGCCGCAGCCCGGGCAGAGCGTGGACTTGGCGCCCCGGTAGTCCGCGACGGTGAGCCCGATCCGGTTCGTGTTGCCGTTGGTTTCGACCGGCGTCATCGCGCCAGCACCCCCTCGCGCTCCCGTTGCTGGATCCGCTCGACGACCGATGGGGCGTCGATGGGGAGCCCGTCATAGTGGAGGACCGGCCGGAGCTTCGTGGCCAGGTCCGGATACTCCATGGTAAGGAGCGACGCCATCTGGGCGTCGCGATTTTGCTCCACGACGTAGACCCGGTCGCAGGCCTCGATGAAGCTCCGCACGTCGCTCGTGAAGGGAATGGCCTTGAGGAGCAGGTAGCTCGTCTTGAGGCCGTCCGCCGAGAGAAGATCGCGCGCCTCGACGATTCCCCAGTGGCTCGAGCCGAAGCCGAGGATTCCCACCTCGGCGCCCGGCGCTCGATCCAGCACCGGCGGGGGCACGGACGACCGCGCGGTCTCGTATTTCTTCGCGAGGCGATCCATGACGCGGGCATAGGTTTCGGCGTTCTCCGTGTAGGCCGCCTTCTCGTCGTGCCCTGATCCGCGGGTGAAGTAACCGGCGAGCGGATGGTCCGTGCCCGGGAGGGTGCGGTAGGGGACGCCGTCGCCATCCTTGTCGCGATACCGCTCGAACGTCGCCATCGAGGCGAGATCCTCGGCGTCCAGCACCTTGCCGCGGTCCCACGGCTTCTCCGGATAGCGGAACGGCTCGGACATCCACACGTTCATCCCGATATCGAGATCGGAGAGCACGAAGACCGGGGTTTGGAACCGCTCCGCGAGATCGAACGCTTTCATGCCGAACGCGTAGCAATCCTCGACCGTCGCGGGAAGCAGGATGATGTGCTTCGTGTCGCCGTGCGATAGAAAGGCGGTCGAAAGAAGATCCGCCTGCGACGTCCGGGTTGGAAGACCGGTGCTCGGGCCCACGCGTTGGATGTCCCAGATCACCGCTGGCACCTCGGCGTAGTAGGCGAAACCCGTGAACTCGGTCATGAGCGAGAGCCCGGGCCCCGAGGTTGTCGTCATCGCGCGCGCTCCGGCCCAGGAGGCCCCGAGGACCATGCCGATCGCGGCGATTTCGTCCTCCGCCTGGATCACCGCGAAGGTCGCTTTCCCGGTCTTGGGATCGCGGCGGTAGCGCTCGAGGTATCCCTGGAGCGACTCCGCAAGGCTCGAGGACGGCGTGATCGGGTACCAGGAGAGGAAGGTCACACCGCCGAACATCGCCCCCAGCGCCGCGGCCTGGTTGCCTTCGATGAGGATCTTGCCCGAAGTCTTGCTCCGGCGTTCCACGCCGAAGGGCGCGGGCTTGAGATGTTGCGCTGCGTACTCCGTCCCGGCCTTCACCGCGGCGCGGTTTATGTCGAGCGCCTTCGGCTTTCTGCCGAGCTGGGCGCTCAGCGCCCGGTCCACCTCCTGGGGGTCGATCCCCAAAATGTGCGCCACGACGCCGACGTAGATCATGTTGATGACGAGCTTCCGGAGCTTCGGGTCCGATACCAGAGGCTCGACCAGCTTGTTGAACGGAACCTTGTAGACCGTTCGATCCTCGGGGATGCGGGGCGAAGGGACCCCCTCGTTCAGGACGAGGACCGAGCCCGGCCCCATCGCGGAGATATCCTCGACCGAGGTCTCCGGGTTCATCCCCACCAAGACATCGTTCCGCCGCGTCCGGGCCAGGTAGCCTCGTTCGCTCACGCGAATCGTGAACCAGGTCGGGAGCCCCGCGATGTTGGAAGGGAAGAGGTTCTTGCCGGAAACCGGCACCCCCATCTGGAAGATGGCCCGAATCAGGGTGGTGTTCGCCGTCTGGCTCCCGGACCCGTTCACCGTAGCCACGTGAATGCTGAAATCGTTATTCGTTGCCGTCAAATCGGTCTCCGCCTCGAAGTCTTCCTGGTCGATCCAAGCAGCCCATTCTCGCCCGCCATCCCGGCACGGTCAAGCCCCTTTCCCGTATCACGTTGTGGGATTAACCGCTGGGATCTTCGGATCCGGCGTTCCGTCCCGTACCCCTGGTGTTTCAGATGCCGGGTGGAACCCCTTGACCCAGGGAAAGTAGCGTACCGATAATCATCGGCTATGAGCGTTCGAACCGTACCCGAACCGTATCTTCGCCTGGACGACGAAGTTCTGGCAGAACGGATCCGCGCCGCCAAGGAAGCGCTTGGCCGAAGGCTCGTGATCCTGGGTCACCACTACCAGCGCGACGACGTGATCGACCACGCCGACATCACCGGCGACTCCTTCAAGCTCGCGCGACTCGGTTCCGCACGGACCGAGGCGGAGTTCCTCGTCCTCTGCGGCGTTCACTTCATGGCGGAAAGCGCGGATATCCTCCGCGGCCCCCATCAGACGGTCATCCTCCCGGATCTCAACGCCGGCTGTTCCATGGCCGATATGGCGCCCACCGAGGACGTGCTGCTCGCCGGCGCGACGCTGGACCGGCTCGGGATCGCCTCGGTCACGCCGGTCACGTACATGAACTCGACCGCGGAGCTGAAAGCGTATTGCGGCGAGCGGGGTGGAGCGGTCTGCACCTCATCGAACGCGAAGCAGATTTTCGAATGGGCCTTCGCTCTGCGGGAGAAGATATTTTTCTTCCCGGACGAGCACCTGGGGAGGAACACGGCCGCCGGAATGGGCATTCCGCTGGAATCGCTGGTGGTGTGGGATCCCTCGAAGGAACAGGGAGGGCTCACGCAGGAGGAGCTCCGGCGCGCGCGGGTCGTCTTGTGGAAGGGATGCTGCTCGGTTCACACGAAGTTCCTGCTGCGCCACGTCCACGAGCGCCGCGCCGAGGATCCCGCTGTGCGAATCCTCGTTCATCCCGAGGTTCCCTACGAGGTGGCCCAGGCGGCCGACGAGGTGGGCTCGACCGAGCACATCATCCGCGTCTTGACGGAGGCCCCTGCCGGGAGCCGGTGGGCGGTCGGGACGGAATACCACCTGGTGAACAGGCTCGCCCGGCGGCACCCGGACAAGGGGATCGCGATCCTCTCGAAGGATTTCTGCCTGTGCGCTACGATGTATCGGATTTCCCCCCAGAATCTCCTTTGGGCCTTGGAGAATCTGCTCGAGGGGAACGTGGTGAACCGGATCCGTGTTCCGGATCCCGTGCGTCACTGGGCTCACGTCGCCCTGGACCGTATGCTCCAGGTCCATTAAGATGACGCGAGCAAGAAATCCGTCGGAGGAATCGTGACCTACGTCATCGTCAAGGATATCTGCGAAGGCGAAAGCTCTTGCGTGGACGTCTGCCCCGTCGACTGCATCAAGAAGGGGGAGGGGCAAAACGCCAAGGGAACCGCCTGGTTTTTCGTTGTGGCCGAAGACTGCGTCAGCTGCAACGCCTGCCTTGAGGCCTGCCCGGTCGAGGGCGCGGTCCTACCCGACTAGAGGCTCCCGGCTCTCCGCATAAGCTCACGCTTCCCTTCGCTCAAGAATCCAGGGGTCCATTCCGATACCAGGCCTATGGATTGCGCCGCGGTTAAGCCCAAGATGGAAGCCCTGGTTAGCGGCACGCTCCCGGAAGCCGAGCGGGCGACCGCGGAGCAGCACATCTCAAGCTGCGAGGGATGCCGTCTCGAGCTCGAGCTGGTGCGCGCTATCGGCTCCCAGGAGAAGTCGGGCGCCGCGGGTCAGGCAGAATGGACGCTCGACCGCATCTTCGGCGCCGATCAGCAGGAAGGCCGGCAGCCGCGGGCCGAGGCGTCGCCCGGGACGCCGCCGCCCCCGAGGGACAGCGCTCCCACCGCCGCTTCCCCCCAAGAGAGCTCCTGCGCGTTCGAGATGATGGATCAGGTCGACCACTCGAACTCGGCCGGGGTGGAGGGCACGCAGCCGCCCGCGGGGGAGGACGCGGCCGCCCAGGAACCGTCGACCTGGGCCTTCGAGCCGGCCGATGCGAAAGCGAATCTCAAGCCTCCGGACGAGAGCTTGTTTTTCGCCCATGAGGCTCTCGCCCGGCGAAAGGACACGAACGGAAGGAAGGGCTCGAACCTACGCGTGATCCTGTGGGGAACCGGCGGCGTGGTCGGCGCCATCCTGCTCGCGGTGTCCTCCTGGCTCGCGCTTCACATGGCTCCGGCGAGCGACGCGAACAATCCCCCTGTTCCCTCGCAGTCGGGCGACGCGGGTGCCGTCGCGCCGGATCAGCCATCCGTGGCACCGGGTCAGCCTTCCGTAGCACCGGATCAACCTGCCGCGGAGCAGACACCCGACGAGCCCGAGGCCCCGGCGGCCCCGGAGCCGACCCAGGAGGTTCCGGAGGTCATCGCGCCGGACGCGGTAGCGGTTTCTCCGAACCGGACCGGCGCCGGCGCGCCCCCCGCTCGCGAACCCACATCGGCCTCCACGGCGCCGTACCGATCGCCCCTCCCCGAGCCGGGGACCACGCCCGCGCGCACGCCGGCACCGGCCGCGACCAAGCGCGCCACACCCCCGCCTTCGAGGCAGCCTTCGGACGCGCCACGGCCGGTCGCCGCCGCGGGCCATCGCGTTGTCGGGGAGTCCCCGAAGCCTTCCGCGCCGTCCCCGAGCGCTCCGTCCTCCGGCGGATCGATCGAGGACGATGAAGCGACGGGGGGGGCCGCGGAGAACCCCTCAGCCGAGCCCGTCCCGGCGAGAGAGAGCTCGAGGGGAGCCTCGGGAACGGAAGGGGCGCGTCCCGGTCCCGCATCGCAGCGATCGGGCTCCAATGCGG